>JAGXLK010000154.1 GCA_018334735.1 Planctomycetota bacterium
TTCAGATGCCGATAAGTTGCAAAAAACTTGCGCATTTTCTCCCGTAGGAAACCCCCGCGGGGGGCGCCGCTTTTAATTTGTCAGTGCCACCGTTTCGGGACGCGTTCTATTTTTCGTCCCAGAACCCCGAACTCCGGCGGCTGACGGCGCCTTCGGGCGGAGCTACACTCTGAGGCACTCTTTCGGAGCGCTGAACGATCCACGTCGGGGCTATCATCCGCGATGAAAAGAGCCCCTGAAAGGGGCGACTGAGAGCGTAGCCCTCGGCGACCAACGGGAGTCGGGGGGTTGGTGGGATTACGACAATCCCCGCCCCGACGGGGCGGCTGAGCGCGGAAAATGTCAAGCTGCCATTTTGTCACGCCAGAAACCAGCAACGACCGGTGGTGTGTGATCAGTCACCAGTGTCCCGTGTCCCGTCCTGGTATAGGTTGACAGTGTTATCAGTTCATTAACTGTCGTTCGAAACCTATCAACTAACAACTCAGTACGAGCTCTCGTCCGTTATCAGTTCACCAGAAACCAGAAACCAACAACCAACAACCAGAAACCCGAGCCCCTGAAGGAGCTCACTACGAACCTGACGATTATTTCGGGGCTTGCGATTACTCTGGAACGTGCAATTCGCTGAGAGGTGCTTGTAGTGGACCGCTTCAGCGGTCCGTTGCGTGGGGAAACACACAAAGTTTTGTAGTGGGCCTTCAGCCCACTTTTTTCTCAATGCACACTGTACCCCAGGGCTCCGAGGGCCTGCGGCCCCCGTCACCCCGGGCTGTTATATACTGCCCTTTCAGGGCAATGAACGGCAGGGCGCGCTCGGCGATAACCCCCTGCATCTGCGTGGCATCTCGGATACGTGGAGACCTGGTGGAACGGACCACTCGTGGGTTCTGGGAAATCTGTGGGCTGATGAGCCGCGTTCTGAACTCCAGCCCCGCAGAGCGGCGCTGAAGTCCAGTCCGCTTGCCTGTCAACGGCTCGGCCACGAGGCCCTCCAAGCGATCTCAGATCAGGGAACGGGATCCGGGATGGCTCAATCCAGCATTCTGTTCCGAAGGAAAATTAAGGAATTTGCGCCCTGTCCGGGGGCAGAGTCAGCCGGGATTTTCGGGGAATGTCCGGCTCCCGGGCAGCGAAAAGACCTACAGCGCAAATTCCTTATACGGGCTGAAGTCCTTGATTCAAAATGGCCGAGGAAGTAACCTTGAAAGAGTGGTCGAATTTTTAAACAGGGCTGGCACGACATGGGTCGTTTTCGATAACATCTATCTGCATCCGCAAGATGCCGATTAGAAGCCGGCAGAAGGCGAGGAGAAAGTGTGTGAGGAAAGATAAAAAACGCGGGCCAGACGGCCAGGCACGTCTTGCGCGGCCACGTTCAGCCAACGGACAGACAGTGGACGTAACGCTCATCAGGTGGATGCTCTCCCTCTCCCCGGAAGAACGTATTAGGGCTCTCGAAGATAATATCCATGCCCTTAAAAGGTTGAAAAATGCAAAACGAGCGGCCGGATTTTCTTCTGATTCTGCAAACGCTGACGGGAAATAACGTGGACTTCATCATCGCTGGCGGGGTCTGTGCTGTCCTGCACGGGGCACCACTCTCCACGTTCGATCTGGATCTCGTCCACTCCAGGGAACCCGATAATGTCAGACGTCTGTTAACGGCATTGGGAGAACTTGATGCGCAGTATCGGGACCCGGCCGGAAGAAAAATCAAGCCCACAGAGGAAGATCTGTCCTCACCCGAGCATCACCTTCTCATAACACGCGGCGGTCCTCTCGATCTGTTGGGGGAAATAGGTCAGGGCCGCGACTATCAAGACCTGCTCTCTGACACCGTCGCCATTGAAGTGTCCGAGGAGCTTCGGGTACGCGCTCTTTCCCTGAGGGCGCTCATCAGGGAAAAAGAGCAGATGGCCCGGCCGAAAGATGAGGCTGTTCTGGACGTTTTGAGAAAAACGCTTGAGGAGAAAAATGAGTAGAAGAAACTTGCGCATAAAAAAGGTAACGACCGCCTTCCTGCTGATCATCGCTACACTGTCACCCGTGCTCGCCGGAGCTGCTGATCCGACACCGGCTCTCAATTGGAAGAAAAAGCCGCCGCACCCGGAGATGGCGCTGGGATTCTGCAGCGAACCGCCCACGATCGACGGCAAACTCAGCCCCGACGAATGGAATCAGGCCAACTGCATCTCCTCTCTGCAGGAACTGAAGAGAAAGAGGGGCCTGTCTTTCCCCCCAACCCGGGTCTATATGGCTCGGGACAAAGAATATTTTTATTTTGCCTTCCGATGCCCGAAACGTTCCCCTCGCTGGTATAAAGCCAAAAGCCGTTTCCGCGATTCGCCCGTCTTCCTGGACGGTAACTACGTGGAGTTCTACCTGTCCCCACCGAGCGGCGGCGGGCACACGCCCGTCTACCAGTTTAATATCAACGCCTATGGTGCCGTTGCGGACTGGCGTGTGATTAAAGAGATCGGCGTCAAACACCCCGGCTACAATCCGAAACTCGACCTGGCCCGGTCCGAAACCAGCGGAGAATGGATTCTGGAGGGACGGATCAAAGCCGAAAAACTCGACGAAGGCGGTCTCAAGCCCGGTCAGACCTGGCGCACCAACTGGGCTCGCTCCTGGCCGCAACGCGCCTGGTCGCTCCGGCCAGGATTCTTCATCGAACGCCGGAATATGGGCTTCCTTCATCTGGACGATGACGCCCCGGCAGTGCAATGGCTGGATTTCAGCGGTCTGCATGACGGGAAACTAAATGTCCCCGCTGCCATCAGGAATCAGAGCGGTACAAAGCAGACCTATGTGCTGAGCGCGCGCGTCACCGGGAAAAGCGCCGAAGACGTTCTCGCATCCGTGAAAGAAACCGTCGGGCTTGCCCCCGGCGAACGCAAAAAGATCACACTGAAATCCGGGACGACCTTCGCCGGCAAAAGCGGCCACGTGGAACTGGTCTGCCGAACACCCGGGGGAGAGCGATTTTACCACCAGTACCTCCGCTTCTCGTCGCGTTACCAGGGCGAAATGGAGAAGATGCGGCAGGCGCTGAAAGAGAAGGCGCCCATGCCGAAAAAACTCGACCTCAACGTCCGCTATGGACAACTCTACGAGGCTCTGGAGGTGAAAGCGGACACCTGGTTCCTCCGGCGCGCCGGGCTGAAACCGACAGCCGTTACCGTCGAGGTGAGGCCCGAAGGCAACGGAAAGGAGCCGGTGGCAGAACGCAAGCTAACCCATTTCCAGAAAGACATGGCTCTGACCCGGATCGAGCTGCCGGAGGACGCGCCCGACGGCAAATACAGTGTCCGTGCCGTCGCATTCAACGAAGCCGGCAAGCAGATCGGCACGGCCGAAGCCGGGTTCAAGCGCCTCGATCTGACAAGCCCGGAAATCAACAGAAAACGCCGGTCGCGTCCGGGGCGAATTTTTGACTGGATTGGTAACGACATTGGCAAGACGCCTCAGGTTCTGCCCCCGTGGACGCCGATACAGGTTGACAGAAAAAAAGCAGATGTATCCGTCTGGGGACGAACCTACAAACTGGCGCGCTCGGGTTTGCCCGCTGAGATTACGAGCAAAGGCGATCCGCTGCTGAACGGACCGGTCCGCCTTGTCGCCGTCCGGGAGGGACGAAAACTGAAGTTGACGCCCCCAAAGAAAGCGCCCACCGTATCCACCAACGTCCACGTTTCAACCGCCCGCTGGGAGGGCGACCTGAACTCCGACGGCTGGATGGCGCAACTGGACGCGGAACTGGAATATGACGGATTGATCAAGTACACGCTGGATCTCGACTGTGATAAACCTGTGCCTCTGGATGCGCTCTATTTGGATATCCCGATCGCCTCCGACCGGGCGAAATTCATCAATCTGAAGACCGGTTTGATGCACGCCCCTGAGGGCAAAGGCACCGTCTGGGAAAGCCGTTCGGTTGTGGACAACCCGATCATGGGTACATTGACCCCGCACGTCTGGGTCGGTGACTACTCTGCCGGGCTGGCCTGGATTGGCGACAGCACGAAAGGTTGGTATGAAAAACCGCACGAGTCCGCCATCACGCTGGTGCGCGAGGCGGATGCGGTTCATCTGCGCGTCCACTTCGTTCGGGGCCCCGCGGAGGTAGAATCGACTTCGATGGAATTTGCGTTGCTCGCGACACCGACCAAACCGCTGCCGGTGGGGTGGCGCGGACATCCGCACGAACCGGAATGGAAATTCCAGTGGTTCCGTGGCCGGTACAACATCGGAGAGAAGAAAAACGGCCGCGAACACGTCAGCTGGGACGATCCCCCACCTGCCCACCGGACCGAAGGTGTGAAAAAGGCGCGAAAGGCCAATATGCGGGGAGCTCTGCACCTGCCGTACACGAACCCCCGCTTCACCGTGCCTCATGCGATGCCCTGGGCCATTAAGAACGCTTCGCCGGTCGCCAGACTATTAAAGCCAGACTGGGCTGCTCTGCCCGTGGGCAACCCCACCAAACCCGTGCCCAGCTATATCGACTGGTCCATCTCCAACATGGCCTACCTGGCGGAGCTCCAGGGCTACGCCGGTTTCTACGTCGACGAATCTTACGGGGCCGAAGCGGCGGACGTGAACCTGATCAATGGGTCCGGGTGGTTCGATCGGAATGGCAACTTGCGCGGCAGCTACCACAGCATGGAGGTGCGGGAGTGGTTCAAACGAATGTACGCCGTCAGCCACCGCTACGGTCGAGTCGGGCGTGGCTACATTCTTAACCACGTCTCAACATTCGGCATGGCGCCTCACGTGATGAGTTTCGCCCACGCGGCCTGTTTCGGCGAGGGGATGGGCGTGCATGAAGATGGTCACAGCATTCTCGACGCCACCACACTGCAGAACCTCCGCTTCTTCAGCGGTAAGGCCTGGGGGTTCTACGGGACCTACTTCGGTTTTTATCATGTAAGCCGGGGCTGGCGTAAGAAGGACGAGGCCCAGAAAGAACTCGCGCGACATTCCGTGCGACAAACCTATGGCACTTTGATGCTGCACGACATGGTGCCGAACAGCTCCTGGATGGCCTGCGGCTGGGGCCCCGGTCCCGAGATCAAACGCCAGTTCGGCATCGAGGAGCCGGACGTCAAATTCCTCGGGTACTGGTATGAAGACTGTCCCGTTTCGAGTTCAACTGATACCGTGAAGGCCAGCGCCTTCGTCCGCCCCGGCAAGACGCTGCTGGTGATAGTCAACACCGACACAGAATCGGAGCACGAATGCAGTATCCGTCTTGACAGGCGCGGACTCGGGCTTGCAGGAGTCAGTGTTCAGTATCGCGATCCGGTGAGCCAGGAGATATTTAAACAAGATGGCAACGCGCTTAAGTTCAAAATCGCCCCGCGGGACGTTCAATATCTCGTAATCGAACCGGCAAAGATGGGAGCCCGACCATAGTTTCGCGAAGTCAGAGGACGAAACCGAGTCTTCTAAAAAAGCGGTCCCGGCACTGAGAAAGCTTCCGCGCCGGTAGTGTTGTCGGCTGAACAATTTTTGCCTTCGAAGGGCGAAAGTGGTGCGGTGGAGGGGGCGCGGCGGGGGAGGCAGAAGTCCTGGGGGTTGGCAACGATAGGCAACCGCTGACCGCCGTGGGCGTACAGAGGAGTGGAGCGGGTGATGGGATTCGAACCCACAACAACCAGCATGGCAAGCTGGCGCTCTTCCATTGAGCTACACCCGCTCCGGCAAAATAAATGTTACCTGCTTACGAACCAATCGTCAAGATAAATGTGCGGGGAAGAAATTTGCGCCAGGGGTGTTTCCTGCTCTTGAAATGCAAAGTCCAGCTTTGTCCCGGAATACGCGCGGAAAGCGTGATGTTTTTCCCCAAATGCCCGAACTGTGAAATTTTGCGTGTTCCCTCAAGTCACCTATAATAAATATTGGAATCACAGCCGAGAGGACATCAGTTGCCTGCAGAACCGGTAAGGAGATACCTGATATGACCTACGAAGATCGGCGTTCGGCAGGACGTGAGTTGGCGGAAGAGTTGAAAGATTATCAGGACGAAAATGTCATCGTGCTCGGGCTTCCTCGGGGGGGTGTAGAAGTCGCCTACGAGGTCGCCGAAGCGCTCGATTGCCCCCTCGATGTCATTGTTACTCGCAAACTCGGCGCTCCGGGCAACCCTGAATACGGATTCGGCGCCATCGGTCCCGGAGGTGTCCGCGTGCTGGACGACCGCGCGGTTCAGATGCTCGGGCTCGACGAAGACCAGATCGATCGGATTGCGGATCGCGAGCAGGAAGAAATGGAAAGGCGTCTGCACCGTTACCGCGGTGGCCGCCCC
>JAGXLK010000155.1 GCA_018334735.1 Planctomycetota bacterium
GAAGTGTTCACAATTTCCGGCCAGTGCTACTGTGCCGGAAGATGTCTGTATCTTACTTGTAAAAAAGCAGTTAAAGCCAATCGTTTCTCAACGTAGCGTTCGCCTCGTTGCTGATCACTGATTTTAAGTTGTCAGATTTTATGCCCCGTTTTTTTTGGCCCGGATTTTTGGCTGAGAAGGGTTGTGAACGGTGTTCAATAAAGATTCTACCCTGATTGGGCAAGAATGGCTTCGAATTTTCCGTAAAATCCAGGCTGGCTGGTAAAAGCCTTTCCGATGCCGAAAGTTCTCTTGCGTTGATCGGCGAAAAACACTTCGAGGGAAAGCATTATGAGATATACGGGACTCACTGTAAAAGATACCGGTACATCACTCTATATTGGCACCGCAGGATGGTCTTACGACGATTGGAAGGGACGAGTCTACCCTGACGACGCGCCATCGAATTTCCGGGGATTGAAATATCTCGCCGAAGCGTGCCGGTTCAATACAGTCGAACTGAATAACACATTCTACCGTCCACCGAAACCAGGTTATTCTTACGGTTGGCTCAAAGACGTCAAAAACCGACCGGATTTCCGCTTTACAGTGAAACTCTGGAAACGTTTTACGCACGAAAGGGACGAACCGTGGCAGCCAGGGGAGGTCCGGCAATTTCGCGAAGGGATTGGCCCTCTGATCGATGCCGATAAACTCGGGGCACTTCTGGTACAGTTCCCGTGGTCTTTCCGATTCAATAAAAAAAACCAGAAGTGGCTCGAAAACACGGTTGATGAATTTGCGGATCTGCCTCTCGTCGTCGAGGTCCGCAGCAAAGCATGGCTGGGAGACAGAGCACTGGAGTTCCTTCAGGGGTTGGGGGTTAGTTTTTGCAATATCGATCAGCCTGCATACAAAGGCAATATTCCGTTGACAGATTATGGGTTTGGAACTGTGGGGTATCTGCGGCTGCACGGAAGGAACTACGAAAGCTGGTTCTCGGACGATGCCGGACGGAACGAGCGGTACGATTATCTGTATTCAACGGATGAACTGGACGAAATCCAGGCCGCTGCCCGCAACATTGCGGAAAAAGTCGAACAAATCTATGTTATTGCGAACAATCATTACCGCGGGCAGGCCCCGGCGAATGCTTTGCAATTGATGGATATGTTGACAGAGCAACAAGTACCCCGGCCTATGCCGCTGGCGGAACATTTTGACCTGCCGTGAAAAGGCGGTGGCGATTACAAACTCTCTTCTGGTGCTACCAGATTAATAATAGTCCTCGAAAAGATTGTCGATATATTTATACAGGTTGTATGAGTGTGGCCAGTAGCAAGATTGATTGGTGGGGATAAACGCCTGCGCTCCGTCACAACGCATTGCATTCCCGCCGTCGAGGTGAGCCCACCGCCGTTGCTGCCAACCGGTGGTGACGCGGGGAGGAGGGAACTCCCGATAGGGTGTTGCATCATGAATAATTACCTGACTTGCGTACTTCGGCATTCCAGGGCGGAAGTTCTGGAGGATAGCCAGATAGTCTTTCCCGCTCCAGTGCAGGCCTTTTGCAACAGTGCGGTAACTGTTGTAACGAAAACTGTAGTGCAATCCTGTACTGTAACCGCTCAATTTTACCGGCACATCCATACTGGGGCAGGTAAATAGTGCTTTTTGAATATACCCTTCCAGATGATAGGTCCGCCATGCTGTATACTCTCCGGGACTCCCGAAATTGTCGGCATACTGACAACTGTCTGTCCCGTATGTTGGATCAACATAGGGATAGAAGGGGCCGTGCTGATCGTAATCATCCGCGTACATCATAATACCCATGTAAATCTGTCTGAGGTTGTTCTTGCAGACAGTTTCCCGAGCGGCTTCCCGTGCCTGTTCAAGTGCCGGCATAAGCATCGCCGCGAGAATAGCTATTATGGCGATTACCACAAGAAGCTCAATCAGGGTGAAAGCCTGACAATCGTTGTTTCTGGTTCTGGCCGATGAGCAAGAGGACAAGAATTTGGACGAGAGTGCAGAATCTGTCCCTGGGAGTTTTCTTGTTTTCATTAAGCTTTTGTCTTGCATAATTCCTTTTCCCCGTTGCTGTATAATTTTTTCCTTTCACGTGGATCTAACAAGACATATTACATCTTGAAGCGGTTATACGCAAGATTTTATGGTCACCGGACGAATTTGCGCTGTTGCTCTTTTCAGTATTTATCGCGCGCTCCATAACCAGCGCAGAGCACTGGCAAGGCCCGGTTGAAACACAGATTATCGGCAATGTGAGATGCAGAGATGATTGCCAGTAGCCGAGACATGTCACGAGCCCTCTGTGCAAGGCGCTCGGGAAGTGCGATCTGCAGTCCCCTGCGGCGAAAAGAAGCCTCGGTTTTCTTTGCTTCCGTCCCGTGATTAAAATCAACCGTGAGCGCGGGCGACTTCCAGGAATGCGAGGATGTTTTCAAGCGGAACGTCGGACTGCAGGCTCTGCGAGGTCCCCAGGATGTACCCTCCGCCGGGGCTCATGATATCGATTGTTCGTTCGGTTTCCGCCCGCACCTCCTGTGGTGTGCCGTAGGGCATGATTTTCTGGGTGCTGACTCCACCCCAGAACGTTAGCTCCCTGCCGAAGTCCGATTTCAAAGCCTGCACGTCCATCACTTCCGATTGGATGGGATTCAGTGCCTGGAGACCGATAGCCAGAAGGTCGGGGATGATGACTTTGATGTCGCCGCAAGAGTGGACCCAGAGGTGTTTGCCGGAGTTCCGCACGATTTCGTAGCACTCGGCTTCAGTGTGGCGGATATAACGTCGCCACTGTTTTGGACTTATCAGCAGACCCTGTTGTCCGCCCCAATCGCTGCCGAGCAGGAATCCGTCGATGCCTTCGATCGAGGTGAGAAGCCGAAGCATGGTTTTGTTGATCTGGAGCATACGATCGAAGAGTTTTTTGACGAATTCCGGGGACCGGATCATATCGACCATCAGGTTTTCCATGCCTCGCAGCATCCAGGCTTTTTCGAAGTTGAATGCGTAGATTGTGACGAGGATGTAGCAATCCGTATTCTGCCGGAGATTTTCTATCCGTTCGGTGAATGCATCGAAACTTCCGTTCCCCCTTATTGGCGGGAGAGTTCCGGGAACGGTATCGTTCTGGAAATCTTCCGGGACCTCGCAAAATTGCCACCAGGGGGGACCGATTGTGCGCAGGTAGTTGCCCACTTCGCCCGGGAGATCTTCGGTGCCGAAATGTTCTTTCAGCATTTCGGCCGTGTCCCCGGTAAACTGCAAGGAGTAGGGCAGTCGGTGAGTTTCTTCGTGCTGCAACGCTTTATAAACGATTTCGCGTTTTGTCATTGTTCATCTGTCTCAATTTGTTCCCAGGGGCCGGTCTGACCTCTGGATTTAAGGAAATGAGCGACTTTTTCAGCCGGAGGAAGGCCGGCGCGTCCGCCCAGACAGGTCGCGCTTATAGCGGCCGTAGCCGAGGCGAAAACGGCACATTGGCGGGCCGTCCAGCCCTGATTCAGAGCCCACGCATAACTTCCGTGAAATACGTCGCCCGTACCGCATGTGTCGACCACGTCGACTTCAAAACCGTTCACATGGAATGGGCCCTCGGGGCCGACTCCGGCGCATCCGGCGCAACCCAGCGTAAGGATGGCCGTGTGCGGGCCCTGGTCGACGATGCGTTCGGTTTCTTCGATGGCCCTGGGAGGATTCTCCCGCCACTCAGGCCGATCGCTCCCGGCGACATATACATCAAGGTACGGGAAATAACCGGAATCATGATCTTCACGAAATTCTGTATCGATCATTGTTGTTTTGCCGAGTTCATGGGCTTTCTTCAGTACTGTCGTCGCATCGGGAATCCAGTTATCGATGTGAACGATTTGCGCCTCACTGACGTAGTCCCAGTCGATATCATCTGCGTCAACACGGGGCGGATTTGTCTGGAGAGCAAGGAAATGACGTTCGCCCGTCTGAGCGTCTACAAGGACGAGGACCATCGGGGTAGCCCCATCTTTCACGACCGATTTCGAGACATCCACGCCGTATTCTTCAAGTCCGCTGAGAGCGTCCTGCCCCCGCTGGTCATCACCAACGGTAGTTATGAGACCGCAGTTTGCACCCAGCCGGGCGATAGCCGCGGCAGCTGTCGCCGCCGGTCCACCACCCTGAATGCTGTATTCGGTGACTCGTCCTTCGGGCAGATGTGAGACGTCTTTGAGACGGTAGAGATGGTCAATTGTGGCCATTCCGATGGATACGATAGAATGAGGCATATTCTAAACATCCCTGGAAGCTATGGCAGTCGAAAAATCTCAAACCATAAAATACTACAGTAAACTTGTTTTCGGGTAAACCTCCGGAACACGTTTACCTCAAGATGTGGTAAGAATGTAAGGGAAAGTGAGCGCAGAAGAAGCCAGAAAATGATGAGCCGTCCGAAAATGGGCGATGAAGAGCAGCCAAGGAGCTGATTTCAGCAAATGCGAGGCAGTTGTTCGCCGCTGAGCATTTGGACGAGACGGTGGGTGCCAAAATGGGTTTCGACGACGACTTCCCCTGCGTATTCTGCGGATATTTTGCCAACGGCAGCAGCATCCTGGCCATTTCCCAGCTTGTGCAGGGAAGCCAGCACACCCTCACTACTATCGGGGTCGATAACAGTCACCACGCGTCCCTCGCAGGCAAGATAGAGCGGATCGAGTCCCAGCAATTCACAGATTGAGCGGACGCCCGGCCGAACGGGGATATCGTCTTCCTGCAGGATCACACCGAGATCAGAATCGTTGACAGCTTCGTTCAGGATCGTGGCCAGGCCTCCGCGCGTTACGTCGCGCAAGAACGGCACGCGTTGGGCGTTTTGCAGGATTGTCTGTGCGATATCGGTTACCGGCGCGCAATCGCTGAGAATCGCGGATTCGAGATTCAGGCCTTCCCGTTCCGAGAGGACGGCCGCTCCATGATCACCGAGCGGACCGCTGACCAGGACGACATCTTCAGAGCGTATTTCCCCCGCTGGGAGAGATCCTTCCCGTCGGGATATTCCAATACCAGCGGTATTGATAAATATTCGGTCGAGCTTCCCCCGAGGCACCACTTTAGTGTCGCCTGTGACCACTTCCACGCCGGCATATCGGCCGGCTTCCTGCATGGAGGCGAGGATTTTGTGCAGGTCTGATTCGGGAAACCCTTCTTCGAGGATAAGTCCGCAGGACAGGAAAAGGGGCAGAGCCCCAGTGACCGCGATATCATTAACTGTTCCGTAGGTGGCCAGTTTGCCGATATTGCCGCCGGGGAAGAACGGTGGGTCGACGACGTAGGTGTCGGTTGTAAAAGCAACAGGGCCGCCGTGCATCTCGACACGCGCGCTATCCGGTAAACCGGCAAGCAGTGGGGAATCGAAATATCGGAGTAAAACTTCGTCGATGAGTTCGTGGGTCAATTTGCCGCCGCTGCCATGTCCCAATTTGATGGTTTTGTCGGTCATGATCAGTCTCATCTCCGGGAATAATCGGGGGATTCAGTGCCGGTTGTATTTGTGGTAGGCGGCGCATGATCCTTCGGAAGACACCATGCACGGTCCGACGGGATTTTCAGGGGTACAGGTTTTACCGAAGAGCGGGCACTCCGGTGGTCGGATCAACCCCCGAAGGATTTCGTCGCAACGACATGCCGTTGATTGCGGTGTAACCAGATTGGGATCAGGTGGAGCGAGCCGGTATTCGTTCCATTTCGGGCCAAGGTCCAGGCCGCTGGCCGGGATCACTCCGACACCGCGCCACCGAGCAGTGGCGGACAACATTATTCGATCAATGAGTGCTTGTGCCTTTTTATTGCCGTCGAGCCGCACGGCTCGACCATAAGTGTTCTCTACCTCCGGTTCTCCCCGCACACAGAGTTCTGTCAGGCTCAATATGCTGGCAAGGATATCGCCTGGTTCGAAACCGGTTATGCAGCAGGGGACTCCGAATTCTTGCGGAATGAATTTGAACGGTTCAACGCCGCTGATTGTGCAAACGTGCCCGGGAAGGATAAAACCATCAAGCGCGACTTCGGGGGCTTCCAGGAGTGAACGCAGCGCAGGCGGCATGGTTTTATGCCCGCAAAGCACCTGGAAGTTTCCTTTGTTCTCCTCTCGTGCTTCGAGAAGTGTTGCGGCGACAGTGGGCGTGGTTGTTTCGAAACCGATGGCCAGAAAAACGACATTTCTTTCGGGGTTCTCGCGGGCGGCTTTAAGAGCATCGCGGGGTGAGTACACAACCTGGAC
>JAGXLK010000156.1 GCA_018334735.1 Planctomycetota bacterium
AACTGCAACGCCGCAGATGGGCCGCCGCCGTCCGGCCCGTAGGGAGCAATTCTGCCGGGTCATTTCTTCGTTGCGGCTTCGCAGGGACCCGTCCGGGTCACCTTTGGCGCCGCGCCTCGAACTGACCTCGGCAGAATTGCTCTGAACCCACAAGATCAAATGGAACGGACCAATAGTCCCAGAAAGAGCTGGCTATCTGTCACGCAGTTTCATGTAGAATTCGTTGTAATAAAGTGCACTTTCTACGGGTACGTTAGGGGGAATGTGCCCACTGCAACACATGAAGTAACCGGGGCAGCCCTTTCCCTGGTCCATACATCTCTCAACTTCCCCCCGGATGGCGTCTCTGTCGCCAAACGTAAGGACGCGGGAGTCGGCGTTTCCGATGATGGCGTGAGTCTGCCCGTACTGGCGGCAGATGTATTCGAGGTCCGTAAAAATTTCGAACCAGAAGCCCGTGTTGCCGCAAGCGGCGATATCCTCAACGAATTCCGTGTAGTCTCCGTCGCAGATGAAAATGATGTGCTTGCCCGCCTCACGCAGCGGGGCCCAGTAGCGCCGGATGTTGGGGAATACGTATTTTCGGTACCATTCCGGGTTGATGAACGCGCCTTCAGTCCAGACCATATCGTCGTGACTGTATATGACAGGCGCGATGGAATCCGCGGCGGCATTGTAGTACTGCTGCATCCAGCCAGCCCAGCGGTTGAGCACCTCCCCGAACCCTTCGGGGTCGGTGCCCGCAGCGAGTAGCAAGAGATCCCAGCCAAATACCGCTATCATCCCGGACATAAGAGAAATGTAGATCCCTGTGGTGTTGACAGTGTTGGGGTAAAGTTCGCAACGCTCGTGGTAGTGTTCATTAAAGCGCCGCACCAATTCGTCGTGATCTTTTTCGCCATAGAACTGCCACGGGTCAAATTCAAGAACCTGTTCGGGGTTTTCAAAAAGGGATTCGATGCGGCCGTCAAAATCGCGCCCTTCTTCGGCGTATTCGGCATGACCCATTCGGGTGAATTTTTCGCCAAGCTCGTTGTAGCTTATAAGAGCACCGAAATTGATTCCGTAATCCCATGCTTCCATGAACGCGCGGGCGGCCCGGTTGCGTTCTTCAATGGAACTTTTTGGCCCCACGTTCAGTCCCGTCACTTCCCGGACGAGCTGAAAATGGTAATGCGCGGCGCTCGGTTCAAACCGGGGAACACGCGGCGGCATCTCAAGGTTCAGGGCGGCCTGGCCGTCTTCGCGGGACATTGAAGTTCTCCAGAGCTTGCGGAACTGATCGGTCGTATAGGGCTTATAGGTCCTATAGGTCCTACAGGTCGGGGTTTTCGCGGTGTTTCTGGCGTCGGTTGCGTTCTGCAATCCGCGAATGCATCATCCGTTCGCGGATGCCGCCACCTT
This sequence comes from Planctomycetota bacterium, assembly GCA_018334735.1. Next base: position 1,405 of record JAGXLK010000156.1, read on the forward strand.
TCAAGAAAGCATTTTCAAGGCTTTTGATCTGCCGGTCAAGCAGGTCGTTGGCCTGATGGATGAGACAGATGAGTATGTTGGCAACCGTTTCGGGGGAGCGTTGTTCGATATAGGTTTCATTATCCGCATAGGCGAGTTTTCTCGCGGCTTTCGCCGGGCGGCTGTCTTTTTGCCACAGGTCCAGGTCCCGAATAGCAAGTAAATCATGGTAATCCCTGAGCAGTTCCTCAAGACTGGCTCGTGCGACGCCCACCAGCTTTATTTCTGTTCCTCTGGATGTCCCCGAAGCCATGGAACCTTCCGCGATATTTTGTTTCCCCGACCGGGCGGCCTGGACCATTTGGTCGACGGTCCGGTCGCGCTTGTTCAGGAACCTTTCGCAGAAACAGACCGTTCCCTGGTAGAGATCCCGGTGGCCACCGTGAGCCATTTGTGTTGATCAGAAATATTGGCCCAGTTGGGACAGCATGCCAGGGGAAATTTTTTACCCCGAAATCTCGCTCTGAGAGCCGTTGAGAAAATGGTTTAGCCTGAAGAAGCGGAGTTGCAAGCTTACAGAATGATTGACACCAGACATGAGGTTTATGTTACAACAACCTGTAAAGACTTTTCCGAAGGAAACTTGAGGAATTTGCGCCCGGCTCTGTTCGGGAGTCGGTGGCAATCTCAAGGTAGTCCAGCGTTGTCAATGACCCACATCGCAAATTCCTTTCGCGTGAGCGGTGTTGACTTCACCCCGGGTCTCGGATAGCATCGTGAGGAGAGGATTGGAAGGCGTTTATGTTTTTCCCGCCATGTCCGCGAACCACTTCTTTTGGATATAGCAGCAAGGAGGTGCCTGATGCGAACCGCCAAACAACTTTCGGTGTTCCTGGAAAATAAGCCCGGGACACTCGCTATGATGTGTGATCAGCTCGCGGCCCGCGAAATCAACATTCTTGCAATGAGTGTCGGCGACACCGTCGATTATGCTGTGGTCCGATTGGTCGTCAACAAACCCGATGAAGCCGCCCATCTTCTGGGGGAAGCGGGGACGTTGGTGGTGGAGAACGAAGTTGTTCTCGCGGATCTTCCGCATCAGATTGGTTCCCTCGGGGAAATGGCCAAACGGCTGAGCGATTCGGGAGTAAATATCGAGTATGCTTACTGCACGGCGGCAGAAACTCAGGAGAATGCGGTTATCGTTTTTCGCGTCAAAGATACGGAGGCCGCAATTTCGGCGCTCTCTTGAGGGGGATCGCCGGTGATCATCGATGCGAATTCTACTTACCAATGATGATGGAGTGGGTGCCGATAGCCTGTGGGCCATTGCCAATGAACTTGAGTCTCTTGGTGAATTGCTAATAGTCGCGCCGCAGAAACAACAGAGCGGCATGGGCCATGCTATTACTTACCGCACCCCAATTTCAGCTGAAATTATTCGCAGGAATGGTAATAAGACGGCCTATGCTGTGAGCGGCACGCCCGCAGATTGTGTGAAATTCGGATTGCTGGAACTTGTGGAACAGCCGCCCGACCTGATTGTCAGCGGCATCAACCTCGGCTTGAATGTTGGCTGCAACGTTTTTTACAGCGGGACGCTGGCGGCGGCTATCGAAGGAGCGCTCTACCAGACTCCTTCTTTTGCCGTTTCGGTCCCGTTTGAAGCCGGCGAAGAACTGGCCGAATATGCCCAGCAGGCGCTTCGGACGATCAAGTATGTGCACGCCAATAGTGTGATTCCCGATCAGCCGATTGCGTGGAACGTGAATCTACCACTCCTTGATGAACCAGAGCCCGAGATTGTTTTTACGCATCACTGGACGGGCGCTTTCCATGAACGCTATATCCGGAGTGAATCAGAGGAGGGCGATCTCTTTCAGCTTGATCTGCCCTGGGAAGAACAAAATATTCCCGGAAACGGCTGTGATGTACACGTGCTCCAGGATGGCAAAATTTCGGTGACTCCAATGCGCCCGTCTCTTACCGATCATGATTTTCTCCGGGAATTGGGTATAGTTGAAAAAGAGGGGTCGGAGTAGGCGGCAACAATAAAATTCGAGAACTTGCTGTAAAAACTGAGGAGGATACGTTTCAATGCTCGCCCAAACGCCCCCGATGGGCTGGAATAGCTGGAATACATTTGGTTCTGAAGTCAATGAACAAATCGTGCGCGAAACGGCCGACGCTTTTGTTGATACCGGGCTCAAGGAAGCGGGGTACGAATACGTGGTCGTTGATGATTTCTGGGAAGCTCCCGAGCGAGGTCCCGACGAGCGTCTCCACTGGGACGAATCGCGGTTCCCCGAGGGGATTCCGGCTCTGGCGGACTATGTTCACAGCAAAGGTCTTAAATTTGGGATCTACTCATGTGCCGGCACCCATACATGCGGCGTCAAACCAGCCAGTTTCGGCTATGAAGAAACAGACGCTCAAACGTTCGCGGAATGGGGTGTGGATTTTCTCAAGTACGATTTCTGTTACGCCCCGCTCGGCGTGAAAGGACAGAAACACTACGAACGTATGGGACAGGCCCTGCGAGCGACCGGCCGGCCCATTCTGTTCAGCGTCTGCGAATGGGGATCCATGAATCCATGGAACTGGGGCTCTTCCCTCGCGGGGGCACACATGTGGCGAACAACCGGCGATATCAATGATAGCTGGGAATCGATGGCGAATATCGGGTTCGAACAACAAAAAAACCTCGAGCGGTTTGCCGGACCCGGACACTGGAATGACCCGGACATGCTGATTGTTGGGATGCACAGTAAAGGCAATGTGGCCAGAGGGGGTTGTACAGACGAGGAGTACAGGACCCATTTCAGCCTCTGGTGCATGCTGGCCGCTCCCCTGATGATTGGCTGCGATGTCAGAAATATGAACGATGCTACCACACGCACACTTATGGCCCCTGAAGTAATCGCCGTCAACCAGGATCCCCTCGGACGGCAGGGCTACTGTCTTGGCAGCGATGGCGGAATCGGGGAAGTCTGGAAGAAACCCCTTGCCGACGGATCCGTGGCGGTCGGTCTGTTCAACCGCCACGAGAGCAACACCCGCATGATCCCCGTCTCATGGGATGCCATCGGAATCCATGATCGCCGTCCATGTGTCGTGCGAGACCTGTGGCGTGAGGAAGACCTCGGCGAATTCACCCGGTGCTATTCGTCCATTGTCGAACCGCATGATTGCAAAATGCTGCGAATCATACCGCAGCAGTAAAACCACGGCAGAGAAAGTTCAGCCAGGGAGGATCAGAACGGTGAAAATCCGGTGCGTCGGGGATTTCGCGCTGTTTACACTGTTTGTTGCTGTCGTCTGGTTGTCGCGGGTGGCTTCGGCCGGTGGCCAGACGCGACCTTTGCCTCCGCCAAAGTGGGACGGGCCTCGCTATGAAATTAAAGGGCTGGAAGGCAAAAAAGTCTGCACCGTCGGACATCCAGAGAAGGAATCAGGCACGCTCCAGTTCAGAAGCGAGAAAGCGTTTTCGCCGGGTCTGTATCGCTTAAAGTTGCGTATTCGCCCCTCACATGTCAGTGATGCTATCGCCTGGAATGGTGCCCTGAAAGTTCGATGTCGCACCGGGATGGTTTTGACTCCGTCCAGCTGGAGAGGCTTCCGTTTTGCCAGAGAGAACGAGCCGGAAGTGAAGACGGTCGATATCGTTTTGAATCGGGAAACGCCCCTTGAGATCGAGCTGGTTGCCAGCATCGGTGCCGACGTTTTTGCGCAGGCCGAGGCCCGTAAACAGGTTAAGGATGGGGCTGTGACACCGGACGCCATGCTGCTCGGGGATGAAGATGAAGAAAGCGCAGATGTGGACCTGACTTTGAAACTTGACCGGGCTGCGAGTTTCTACTACGTGCTGGAACAGGCGGAAATACAGAGCGTCAGCCCGACGGCCTATGTTAAAGAGGTTAACGTTGACAAAGTCCGCTACGAGTCTGGTGATAAGCTGAAAGGGGAAGTGGACATTGTTGCGTTCAATGCCGGTGCTCGCGGGAAACTTCAACTGTTTTTTGAGCGTGGAGTCCAAAATCGGACTCTTGCGAAGGAGATCGACCTTAAGCTCGATCAAGGCAGCCGACGGGTCTCCGTTGAACTTCCGCTTCCGGATCGCAAACTCGGACACGCTCTTGTGGCCCGATTTATCCCCGCTGAGGAGGCTCTTGCGCACGAGAATGCCGAGTATTTTAACATTGCCGACAATTTTTATCGCGTGGCAATCCATTTTGGCAATCCGATTCACCGGCAGACGTTTCGGAGCGAAGAAGCGATGCGGGGTGGTATCGAGAAAGCGGTCCGATCTTACGCCAACTGCCGTGAAATCTTTTTCTGGGCCGAAGAGGATATGGTGGAGATGAGCCCGGAGTCGGATTACTGGTTTTCGGGCCAGACCACTTACCACATGAGCAAAGAAGGTCTCAAACGGTGGATTGATATTGCCCATGAATATGGCATCAGCGTGGCGACGTACGGAAAATTCATCATGTCCGGGTATCTCGGCTGGAAAACCGCCTACGATCATCCTTTCTATCACAAAAAACAGTATTCGTTCCCGCTGGGGATGTGGGAAGGTGTGAATGTCGCAGCTCTGGACAGGTTTAAAAATAAAGAATTTGCAGGCTCTCCTCCTGTCACTGAAGGTCTGTTTGGCAGAAACTACGCCGGCCTTCCATTCATGCCGATAAACCCCGATCCGGTGCCCCATAACGTCCGCCGGGCCGCCGAAGAGGTCAACCGCTCGATCGAGATGTTTGGCTGGGATGGGATTCGCTGGGACGGTCATCCGAAAGGCGCCGGTTCATGGGGAAATTCCTGCGGCGGTGTTCGGAACAAGAAATACAGTTATACGGGACATCGCAAGACG
>JAGXLK010000157.1 GCA_018334735.1 Planctomycetota bacterium
GGGATCTCTTTCTCATTTGTGGCGAAAGGTTTCTCCAGCAGAATGTCGTAACCGGCTTCAAGAAGCGGGATCGAGGTGGGCACGTGATGATGGTCCATTGTGGCGTTGATGATGAAGTCGGCGTGCCGGGGTTCAGCGGCCAGTTCCTGGGCCGTCTCCCACTGCATATCGGGCGGTATATCGTGCTGTTCGGCCGCTTTCTGGCGCCGAAGCGGATCGGGATCCGCAACGCCGACGATGTCCAGTCTGTCCGGATGGCTGTTGGCATACGAAGCGTAGAGGAGACCACGATGTCCGGCACCGACAATGATGGCTTTAAGCATGATCTAACGCTTTCCAAAAAAACGTAATTGTTGATCGGAGAGTTCTTATCGTAGCAATCGGCTTTTATACGTCAAATCCGTAAAGCGGGTGAGGCGCCTTTGTGTGCCCCGTCGGTTCAGGATATATCAATCTTCTTCACCTGCCGTTCGCTTAGACGTTTTGGGTGCAGAACGGCAGGGCGCGCTCTGCGATCACGCCCTGCATGTATGTGGCTTCTCTGATACGTGAGGATAGCGGTTTTTGGAAGCTTTTCGGCAGCCGGTTCCTCGGCCCGTCAATAATCAACAGCCAGAAAAAACGAAGGCCCCGTTTCGATGAAGATTTGGTTTTCCCCCGCCATCAAGGTCGCCGGCACTCGCTCTTTACCGGCGTGCCAGCCCGTCCATTCGGTGTTGTGATAAATGCGTTTGCCGTTCAGCCAGATGCTACGGAGGCGGGCGCCTGTGAGAAACCGCACAGCACGCCGCGTTTCGCTCCGAATTTGCGTGCAACCTATGTATGATCCTCCACGGCCGACGTGTTTTTGCAGTTTTTGTGCAAAACCACGTTGCCGCTCCTGATCTTCCCACCAGGAATCCATCGCTTCGGATTGGGGCAGATTCAGCTCCGTCCAGCTATCGTCCGGCTTGAGTTCGCTGACAATGTTGGTGTTGAGAGGCCGCTCATCTTTCCGGGCGGGCCGAATGCTCCAGTGCCGCACAACGCCCGGAATCAGGCTGAGTTCGAGTTTCTCCGGAACAGGAACCTCCCTACAACCAAGGGAATCCAGGAGTGCTCGGGCCATCACGCGGTATCCTGAGAAATTAAGGTGGATGTCATCGTCAGAGAGCAGATCTTTCTCTTCGGATTGTTCGGTGTCCATTGCTTCATAGATTTCGGCCAGCCGATAGGAAGTTGCACGGGCCAAATCGCGCAATTGTTCGTTGTAGGCCAGCAGCGTTTCCTTTTTGTCTTCGTGCTTCGGACCAAGGATCGTTGTCGTCATTATTGTGACGGGCACGTCCTTTTCCGACAGGCGGCGGCAGATGTCGCGCATATACGTCATGTACTTTTCGACGCTGTATCCCGCGTGGACGTCGTTGATGCCGGCGCTCACAAAAACCATAGTGGGTTGTCTTGAAAGGACATCCCTTTGGAGGCGCTCGGACATATCTTTGGCCGTGTCCCCGGCGACTCCGGCGTTAATGAGGTCAGGGACCCGAAAGCCCGCTTCCCGGAGAGCCTGCTCCAGGAGCAGAGGGTACGTATGACCATCGGTTATGGAATCTCCGAGGAAAACGATACGTTTGTGTTTCGCCAAAAGGCGAGAGCGGGCAGGTCGGCCTGTGCATGCCGATAACACGCAGGAAAGTGCGAGAAGGAGGAAAAATGAGGTTGTTTTCAAGTTTTATCTCCCTACCAGGATTTGAGAGGTCATATGTTATTGCTGTTTTCAGCAATCGGGGACTGGGGCCGAATCGTGGATCGCGTTGTTTTCAGGTATCACTCTTCTTCACCTGCGACGCGAGGTCACAGGGGGTGGATGTCGCGGCGCATTTTTGAGAGCAGACTGGACTTCGGCGGGAGGCCGGAGTTCAGAATGCGGCACGACTTCCAGGGATACCGACAGTGGAAAAGGTATCTATATGCTTTCAGCCTGCGTTGGTCTCAGCCATTCAGGCTTACAAGTCATTGCGAGGCGGCGTGGCCGACTCGGCGCTCATCGGATTTAGCCATGCAATGTGGCTGATCTGTCAACAGCCGGTTGTTCTCTCAGCTGCCGACAAGAGTCTTCCATCGCCGTCCGAACCAGCGTCCGGCGCTTTGTATATTTTCCCAGCGGCGGATAGCAAGATCAATAAGGAAAATCAACAGAAGAATTTTCACTAGCAACGGGGCCAGTTCCTGGCGTCGTTTCTGGCCTTTTCCGAGGGGCGAAAGGCGTGCATCCTCGGATGCCAGCACTTTGCCACCGGTCATTTTGCAGACATCCGCCAAAAGCGCCAGATCCATACGGCCCGTTGCGGTTTCGCCGGATACGTTATGGACAAGGCCAGCGGATACCAGTTTAGCGCCTGCGCGAGCCCGCACGAGATAAACGCCCGGTTTTTTTGGTCGGAAGGCCCCACTGTAGCGTCCGGGGCCTTGCTGTGAGAGGTTGAGCTGATTGATTTGTTTCATGCTGGCCCCAAGTGAGACCGAGGGGACGAAAAACACGTTTGCCGTAACTTCGGCTTCGTTATCGTAATGGCCGGGATCTTCGAGGACTTCCACGGCGATATCGACTTTTTGTCCTTTTTCGGTGAGGCGGATATCCATGAGCTGTCCCTGGGGTTTACGCATTGTTTCCCGCAGCACTTGAGCCCAGAACTGGCTGTACCCGGATCGCCAACCCGTGATCCAGAGTGATGCCCAACGCGACTTTGCGTCTGAGGTGAAGGCCGTAACTTTCCCCAGTCCGAAGCGCCAGTGGGCGAGAAGGGGGGCGCCCGTTTGGGTAACGAGAGGCACCTGCGAAGTAGCGCGTGGGTCGGTTTTTACGTATCCCAGAAGTTCCGGTGCGTTATGAGCGGGCCACCCTTCCAACATAGGATGCTGTTCCACCTGGTTGATTGAAAACGCTTCTTCCTTTATGAGACGGCCCGTATGAACCATTGTGTCCTGCGTAAATATCTGTGGAATGGATGTAGGATCGAATGTCCGATAGAACTGACCGTTCCCGGCAGCGGCGACGTTTTGTAGCAAATTTGCATCGGCGCTGGAACCAACAGCGACGGTGGATATTGTAATTCCGTCAGAATGTATGCGGGTTGCCAGCTGTTCATAACCGCTTCCGCTGGTATGGCCGTCGCTGAGAATGATCATGTGCTTGACTCTGGCTTTAACCCGTTGAAGCGCCTGGTGAGCCGAGGTCATGCCGGGATGGATATTCGTTCCGCCCCCGGCATTGATCGTTGCAATCTGGGCTGATATTGTGCTTTTCGAACGCGCTTTCGTCATAGGAACCACCCATCGGGCTGCGGAATCGAAAGCGACAATACCGACATAATCTTTGCTTTTGAGGATTTCCACTGTGGCCAGGGCAGCGGATTTGCACAATTCCACTTTCTGGCCCTGCATTGACCCCGATCTATCGAGGACAAGTGCCAGTGCAATAACGTGTTTTTCTTCGATATCAGGAGGTATCATTTTGACAGGCAGGATCTTTTCTACGGGAGTACGATAGTAGCCGCCGACACCGAAAGAGTTTTTACCTCCGATCATCAGAAAGCCACCTCCCAGTTTCTCAACGTAATCCCGGAGGGCAACCATGGCGCGTTCGCTCAGTTTGTGTGCGGGGACATCCGACAGGATCACGCTGTCGAAACCGGCAAGCCCCTGAGGGGTTTCGGGGAGAGATTCCGGACCTCGGATTTGAAGTCGTATCCCTTCGCGCTGCATGGCCGCTCTGAGATACCGAGCTTCACCCCTATCGCCTTCGACATAAAGAACAAGAGGACGTCCCCGCACGTCAACCAGTGCCATGGCATCGTTGTTTTCGGGGATCGAATCGTTTGGAAACCCTTCCACCCGAGCCCGATAGGTATAGAGGTTGCGCTCGAAAGGAGTGCGTTGAAATTTGACAGTTTTCTCTTCACCGGCTTTGATTGCGAGGGATTTAGAGGCTACTTCTATACCATTTTCAAACAGCCTGATCATTCCTTTGCCCGGGTGCGAACTTTCGACATCCGCGTTAAGCCCAAGATCAGCACCTTCCCGCAACCGAGACCGGCTTGTGCGGAGCTGAACGACCCTTATATCGGGCCGTTCGGGCCCGCGAATCGGAACGGCGTCAATTGTGATACCCGCCGCAGAAGCTTCACGTGCAGCTGACCGCAGATCTCCCTGTGTTTCCACGCCATCGGTGAGTATGATGAGTCGCCTGTTCGCGCCGGCCGGGAAAAGTCCGGTCGCAAGATTCACTGCTTGAGCAAGGTCTGTCTGGGCGCCGTTTTCCTCCAGGGTGGTCAGGTCGAGTTCAGGGATTTTGGATCGCATCTTTGGTTTCTGAAGGACGCGAACGTTTTGGCCGGCCGACAGAAAACCCGTATAGCAGTGACCGGGCAGCTGTGCTTTCAGAGCTTCAGCGCGTGCGTAGGCCGTTTTTAAACCGATTTCTGCCTGACTGCGCGAATGATCAAATACAAAAATAGTTGCTTTTTGCCCGGTCTGATGCATCCAGGCCGGGTTCGCGAGTGCTGCGATTATGAGCACCAAAAGCACCATGCGTGTAACCGTCAGAAAACGACGCCTTCGCAGTGACATGGGATGGTAAGAACGGGAGTGGAAAAACCACAGGCCAACCATGACAACAGGTAGCAGCAAAAATGTAAACGGCGCGGCCAAATCCATCCGGCGGAAACTCCTTTTTAGTAGACAGCGTGTCGATGATAAAGCCAGTTTTCCAATACCAGAAGAATCAGGATGGCCCACAAAAGCGCCGTTGTGAGCTCCCCACTGAAGTGCCCTGATCCATTTCGTGCTGTCGCCGCATCGTCGGGTTGTTTTTTCGAGCGAAATTGTTTGTCGGTTTTACCCAGGGAGGTTTCATGTGGGGACAACAGAAGGGCGGCGCCGTACTCACCGGCGTCGGTTTTGAAAAGCCCGAGCCTGTTCAGCCTGATCCATGGTCCCTGAATTCGTTTTGAGGAGGTCTCCCGCGGTTTGCCGGGGACCGACCACGAAATAGAGTTTCCCTTCAGTTCAACCAGGCTTCCGGTCGGTAAGTTTCCCAGTGGGGTGGTCGACGCATCGCTGGTTGGCGGCGAAGATTCCGCACACCAGTAGAGAGCATTACCCATCAAAAGCGGAAAAGAAGCCGTCAAAGGGAGATCCCCGGACCGTTCAGGATCGAATCCCATCACAACAATTCTCTGTCCTTTCATTTCCCCCGCGAGCATAACAGGTCCGGCCCGCCCCACCCATAACGGTTGAAGGGGGCCAAAAGCCTGCAATACTGAAGTCTGGTAGAGACGCAGCCGCCCCGTTGACACTCCGTATAGTAACGCGTGGTTCTGTTGGGTAGGCCGGATATTGTCGAGCAGGAGACCGGTATTGTCCAGACTCCTCGCCTGTATTGGTCCTGATGATTCCGGTGGATTTATGACGACAGATGGCGTATCCGTCGGCCAGTTTTTGGGGACCCAGCTGTCAAATAACACCACATCGGGTGTGAGGGTGTTGTCTGATTGGTCTGGGGGCCATGATTTTGGGGAGCCCTGGTAAATTTCGACATCGTGTTCGGATCCAAGTGTCATGAGTGCTATCTCTGTGAACGGGCGCCTTTCATGGCACAACCAGAGTACCCTCAACGGACCCAAACGGGGCAGGCGCGCGTGGATCTCGTTGTCGAAAGACAGAATGTCCTTATGTCCGGAAAGACGGATGGTGAGAACGTTTCCCGCGGAGACGTCCACAGGAATGAGGAGCCGTTCTCGACCGACGGGGTCGATCGTCAGTTTCCGGATGGCCATTAGTGTCCCGTCAATTCGAATTTCCAGCTCTGTCTCCATTTCTTTCTGCGACGCCGAATGTAGCTGGAGAAATGCTTCGTATCGAGTGTGTTCCATCGGCAGCTGTAGAAGATTAAAGGCAGTAATACCGACGTTTGCCGGTTTATCGGGCGGAACCGCGATAGTCTCCAAGGAGATATCTGGAGTGCTGCCTCCTTCAAAAGTGAATTCATCTTGATCGGACGGGAAACGATCGGTTACGTGCCAGATGCTGGCCGGTGGGTCGATGGCCGCAAGCCTTTTAGCCAGGGAAAGTGCGCGTGCTGTGTCGCCTTCGATAGGTAGAGCCGATATCTGGCCAAGAATCCGAAACGCATCACGTCTTTCAAGTGTTCGTGGGAGCAGTATTTCCGGGCGGCAATCATACGCAACAATGGTGACTCCGACTCCTCCGGG
>JAGXLK010000158.1 GCA_018334735.1 Planctomycetota bacterium
GCGACATTGTGGACTGGCTGCAAACCGCATACTGGACTCTGGATCTCAGGGCATGGAACGAGAACACGCACAAAGGGATGGGGGTCGGGTTCAGCTGGGGCCGCTCACGGCCGCTGAAGCTGGACTCGCGCGCCTCAGCCGTACTTGAGGCGGACGAGCGTTGGACAATACCAGGCGGGCAGGAAAGTCCCAACAGACCTGGCCGCGTTCTGAACTCCAGCCTCCGGCTGAAGTCCAGTCCGCTCATGAACAAGCACAATCGCCTTTTGCACTAAATGCACGGCCCTGTCTCCGCAAAACAGGTATGAAACCCTGGCGCGAGGCGATGTCAGTCCTTCAAATCCCACCCAGATTGCGCCAGTTGTATCCAACGGCCCCCAACCGCTTGCAGGATTTGCAGTATGGGTGAGCATACCGCTCAAGGGCCTCCGGGCTATCCTCCGCGTCGGGAAAACCGCATATTCGAATCGTGCCGGAGTCGAAAAAACGTCTCGTTTACGTGCCGCCTGCCGCCTCCCGATTTGACCTGAAGGCAAAAATGATTATGATCTGCTTTGAAATCCTTTTCCTTTAAACGGAGTTTCGACTATGCCAGCTGCTGCATCTCTTGAGGAACTTGAAGAGGTCCAAAACGAACTCGAAAGCTTGAAAATGAAACACGGTGAAGCCTATGACGATTTCGTCGATCTCTTCAAACGCAATCGATCGGTTGGATACAAAAACATCTGCAAGATGCTGATCGGCGACAAAACTGCCCGCGAACTGAAAGGTCTGGACTGACACCACCGATGACTGACAGTTCACCTCAAACCAAAAACCCCGCGGATCCCAATAAAGTCATCGTCGTTGAGTCGGGCGCCAAAACCAGAACCATCCGGCGCTTCCTTCGCGGGGAATATTCCGTGATCGCCTGCGGCGGGCACATCATGGATCTTCCCGATGACAATCTTGGGATCGATATCGAAGACAACTTTCAGTACCGCCCTCAACCCATCACGTTCAGGGGAAAAAGCAAAGTCCAGCAGGTGCGCGAGAGACTTATTGATGCCGATGAAGTCTACTTAGCCACCGATCCCGACCGGGAAGGTGAAGCCATCGCCGCGGATCTGCTCCAGAACTGCCTCCCCCCCGGCGCAACCACACGCCGGATTCAGTTTAACGCCATCGTCTATCATGCCGTGATGGAAGCTCTCGATAACCCACGCGACATCGACGAAGACCTCGTAGAATCCCAGCGCGCGCGCCGCGCTCTCGACCGGTTGATCGGCTTCATCCTCTCACCAATGGTCCAATACCATCCTGAAAGCCCGGGGCTGCCTGCCGTCGGACGGGTCCTGGCGCCTGCAGTGGCCCTTGTGGTAGATCGAGAAAAGGAAATCGCCTCGTTCGAGGTGCGAAAATACTGGAGCCTGCACGCGCGTCTTACCTGCGATGACGAAACCCTTACCGCGAAACTGCAAACCGAAACCGACGATTTTGCGGAAGCCCGCGACATAGCTCAGGCGGTGATGGACCGAGCCCGCATGAAGGTTATCGAACGAGAAGACGATCCAAACGATGAACAGAACCCCCCGCCGCCCTATACCACCGATTCGCTCCAGGATGACGCGGATCGGTTACTGAATTTCACTCCCGAACGCACCATGGAACTCGCTCAGGAACTTTACCAGGGCGTCGAAATCGGAGAGGCGGGCACGACCCGGGCGCTCATTACATACATGCGAACGGATTCCACCCGTGTTTCTCCGGCGGGAATGGGACTGGCTAAAAAAGCTTTGAACATCAGGGAAGATGTCACAGAAGATCTATATCGGGGCCGCCCCTGGCGACCGACAGCAGCCGCTCAGGATGCCCATGAGGCGATACGGCCGACAGCGCCCGAAGACCCTGATCTTTTTCCGGAAGCCCTTCAGGGGAAAATTCCAGAACCTCTTCAGGAACTTTATATGCTGATCTACTACCGGTTCCTTGCTTCCCAGACGAAACCAGCCGTTTACCATACGACTGAACTGACGCTGAGAAGCGGTGATATGCAGGCTTCCGCTACGGGAAGCGTGCTCAAGAAAAAAGGGTTCCTGACGCTCTATCGCAAAACCCAGCCGGACTACGGACGGGAAGAGATCTCACTGCCATACGTAGAAGAGGGGACGGATTTACCGGTGGAAAGAGCCTGGCCCGAGCGCGAACAAACGTATCCACCGCCCCGCTACCGGGAAGGCTCACTGGTAAGACAACTGAAAGAACTCGGGATTGGCCGACCTTCCACCTACGGCAATATTCTGCGCAAGATCAAAAAAGGTCATGGAGGATACGGTTACGTGCAAAAAAGACGCGGCAAACTGCGTCCTACTCCACGAGGAGAATCGCTCTGCCAGTACCTTCGGAGCAAATACGAAAAAGTAATCTCGTACGAATACACAAAGCACATGGAGGAAGAACTGGAAAAAATCGCGCGCGGCGAGGAAGGGACCGGCTATCGCGAATTCCTCCAGAACGAATTCCAGTGGCTCGAAAGCGCCTACAAAGAAGCCCAAAAAAAGGACTGGATATCCGGTGACAAACCGACCCCAGCCCAGGTCCAGCTTCTCGAACGTCTGGCTTCAGATGCCGATATAGAATTGCCGGATGAAGCACGTAAATCGCGGGATACAGCCAGCCGCTGGATCGATAAACTGCGTGACGAAATTAAAACAACCGTCCGCATCTCAGATATCGATCAGGTGGACGTCGGCGGGGTGCCGTGTTCACGAGTCCGACTGTTCTACAAAGGTAAACTCCCGCAGACCGAACACGATCATCTGAAATCCATGGGTATGAAATACCAGAGACCGTCCGGCGACCGTCCCCCCTGCTATCAATACCAGCGTCAGGACCGCGAGAGAGTGGAGGAAGTGCGCGACGAACTGCTGGAACGGTTCGGTGGAACCGAAACGACACTGGAAATAGACGACCCCGGCGAAGAGTGAAATCCTGATGCAGGCAGCGCGCCAGTAAAAAATGGCCTGGGAATCCCTGTCCCCAAAGGCATCTGTCCTGAATCGATTAAGAAACGCGAACCCTGTCTGTCTCGCGTTCTGAACTCCAGACCCCACTGGGCGGGACTGAAGTCCAGCCCGCTCATATGCCAGCCACAGGGAACGGGATCGGTGGCCACCGGCACCGTGCTTGAAAGCCGGCTCCCGGATTCTCCCCGGATGTTAGCAATTCTCCCGGTAGAGCCTCACTCCTCCCCCTGCGGCCATTCCGATCTCTCGGTGGTCACCGCGTAGCAGAATCGTTTCCATTCGAACTCACGCCCCGAAAGCGGACAGCGCAGAGTCACTGTCTTCTCATCGCAATCGATAACCTCCCAGTCGCCGTTCCTCGGTCCCCCATCGATCTGGATCTTCTGGCCGATCTCAAAATCATACGGACGGAATACGGTCACTTCTTCCTCAGCCATTTGCGGATCCTTTCGCATTGGCAGTCAAAATCAAATCACCGGCAGGGAAAAACCGGATACATGTCAGACCCTGAAATCAATGGTAGGCAACCACCGCGTGGGCTGCAAGAGACTTAAGTCATGCACGGGCGCGGGGAGTTGAACAATGCGTGGAAAAAGTCTACGTTAGCATCTGTTTGAAGTTCTTAGATCAAAGGAGCGAGCGATGAAAAAAGCAGCATTCGTGGCCTTTTTCGGTCTTCTGGTTTCAGTTTCAAGCGCGGCTCAACCCGAACCCTCCCTACTTTTTTGCTCTCCACGCGGACTGGCAGCGGGTTACGTGGATCTCACCTACATCAAAGAGCTCCACGATGCGGGCTTCGAGGTAGATTACACCGAAGGACTGGACAAACTCACCGCGGACCGTATCCGGCAGTATAACGTCCTTGTCCTCTACACCTGTCCCAACAAACAGCTCGCAAAACGCATCCTCAAGTACGTCGCCGGCGGAGGGGGCATCCTGTTGATCCCCACCGAGCACAACATAAACAAGCAGCGTCTCTATGACATCACCGAACCTCTGGGGGCGGATCTGCCCGTTGAGCGTATCAAAGAGACCGATCCCGCAAAAAAAGGGCTGTTGAGCCACGGCGCACGCGGAGTCCCGCTGGCCTACACCTCCCAGATTCCCCCATCGCCCGTCAGCAAAGGCGTCAAAGGCATCTGGTACCCCACCTCTCCAGCCTACAACGCCTCTCACACAGGGCCGCTCGCCGTCGGGAAGCCGTGGCTGGTCGTTCTGCGGGGCTCCAAAACATCGAAAACGGTTCCAGTCAACCTTTCGGAATCCAACACGCCCGATTTGCTGGATCCTTTCATCCGGGAAGCAGGCGTGAAGGAACCGGTATTTTTCGCCATCCGTCCTTTTAAAAAAGGACGCGTCGCACTGGTCAACCAGTGGCGACAGTACTCGATCGGTTCGGGGACAAAATGGATTTACAATCGTGAAGTGTTGAGCAAAGGGATCAAGGGGCGCCCGAGCGATTTCGGCAAACTGCTGCGCAACACCTATCGCTGGCTCGCGGAACCTTCCATGAAAAGCGGTGCAGTGGGCGGTTATGAAACCGAAGAAGAAGTCTTCGTGCCGCCAAACCGTCGTGAGAACGCCCAAAAAATGTTCCAGTACACGTTCTGGTGGTGGGAATATGAAATGGCACAATGGCACCGCCCCCCAAAATTCGCCCCTCTTTTCCGCGGACTCATCGGAGCCAAATCGCGTTTCAGCACAGGCGAAGGCACAATTGAAGAATACCGCGATGCTGCCCGGGGCGCCGGATTGCGTTTTGTGGTTTTTCTGGAGGATTTTCCCGAACTCACCGGGAAAGAATTTGATGAGCTGAAGAAACGATGCGCCGAACTTTCTGATGATCAAGTTCTGCTGGTGCCGGGTTACAACATTCTCAATAACATCGGCGACCACATGTTCTTTTTCGGAACCGACCCTATCTGGCCCCCCGATTACTGCCTCACGGGACCTGACAAAAAAACATTTGCCCTCCAGCGTGAGGCCGAAGGTGGAGGCTACACCGGACATCACGCGCAATCCTTCAACTGGTTGCTGAAATGGTCGAACGCTCGTCGGCAGAGCGGCTACTATCACTTTTCTGACAACCAGCCCGGCCAGCGTCTGCCGGACCAGCGGGCCAGCGCCATGACGGCGCTGCGATACTACCGACGAGGCAAACTGATCGAAGACGTGACGGATCTCTATCCCCTCACGACCCAGGGAACACTTCCCCCCTCACCCGTAAGCGTCAACGAGGTCTATTCTCCGGCGGGCCTTGTACGGGAGGCCGGCAGCGGGAACGCGCTTACCTACGTCCAGGCGCGCAAACATTCAACAATCTTCCGCGACGGACTACGCTGGTCCCACCAGTATGACGGATTGAACGTATTCCTCTCCGACGGACCGCTTATTCGGGCCTGGCCTTTCTGTTATCGGGTCATGACACTCGGCTCGGAGGCATTTGTCACAAAACCCACCCTCATGCCTTCTCTGCTGTCCGTAACATCCGATCGCGGCCTGAAGGAAGTGCGAATTTACAACGGCCGAAACCTGTTTCGGCGATTCGATTGCGGAGGTGCCAAAAAGTTCCAGAAAACTCTCCTGCTCGATGGGGTCATACAGAAAAACCTCGTGCTGGTTGCTGAAGATACCGAAGGGCATTCTGCGGTGAGCACCCCACGCCGGTGCTGGAAGTCGGGCGGGCGCGCGGTAGTTTTCTGCGGCGATCACGTCAACGATTGCAAATCCGGCGGTATGATACTGGGCCGCGGTCCGGTCTCCCTGATATCCCACTGGGTGGTCCCTCTGCCCCCGGACATCGCAGGTAACACGTGGGATGGAGGCCCGCCTGGTTCTCTGCCCCTCGTGACGTTCGGCGAAAGCCGTCCGGTGCTCGAAACCGAAACGGCCCGAGAATCGGGATCTCGCTTCCGACAGGTACCGCTTCTGGAATTTTCCGACGAAGGCGCTGCCGCAGCCAGCTCCTGGCACAATGCTCTCTACGCGAAAAGCATCCGGCGTCCCGTGAACCCATGGCACACGTTCGGTCCCGTGGACGGGCCGTCGGACCTTATGGAGTTTACCCTCAGGTATCGTGAATGGCTCACGCCAACGATCGGAGCCCCCCAGGCGGGTTGGGCAGGTCCCGGCGTGCGACACGGCATCAACGCCTGTCTTTTCCGAAGCGAAATTAGTTTCCGATCGGAAGCTACCATAAAAAAACTGCAGTTGCTTTATAACTACAGCGATCCCAGAACCCTTC
>JAGXLK010000159.1 GCA_018334735.1 Planctomycetota bacterium
CGGAAGCGGGGGTTGTGCAGCTCGAGCGGTTCCATAAAACCGTAACGAAAGGCGCCCCCAACGCGGCCACTGGACAGGAGGGGAAACTGGCCATCGCGATGGCGCTGGCTGCCCAAAAATCCATCGACAGCGGCAGTCAACCGGTCAATCTGGCGGACTTGCCCGGTTTTTGAGGTAGGGAATTGGTTTAAAATTCAAACATCCAGTCCTGCGGCGTTCGAATATCGTTCTGGATCGCCCTGACCACTCGGAGGGCATATTCTTTCAGCCCAACGCGAGGTTTCCAGAGTTCCGCCGTCATTTTCTCGATGTCTGCAACATACATCGGGATATCCCGTTCCTGTTCGACTTCTTCAAAAATAGGGTCGATGTCCATCGCTTCGGCTACCGCGAGATCGACGTCGCGATAGTTCACGATCTGATCCCCGGTCACGTTGTAGATGTTCACGGGAGCGCTACACCTATTCGCCGCAGCGCATGTAGCATACAAAAGATCCGAGATGTAGCCCACGGTGTGATACCAGGGGTTCTTGTGGCTGACATGGGTAGGTTTGCCTTCGAGCCAGGCCCGGCACGTTCGGCCGGCACGGCCGCCTTCACCGTAAGGAGCCGCCGGCCAATAATACCGCAGAATAACCGCCGGTATATCGTGTTCCCGGGAGAAGTAGCGGACCATCATCTCCCCGCCGAGTTTTGTATCATCGTACGGATGAAAGCCGCCTTCCAGAGTTGTGATCCCTTCCTTATTGAGATCGTCTTTGTCCTCCGAGTGCTGATAAACACCGCCCGTCGAACCAAAAATCAGCCCGGCGCCGCTGCCGGCGAAATGTTCCATCAGTTGCCCCGGGAAAAAACTGTTTATCTCCATCAAACGTTTGAACGTCGGCCAGGTATAGGTATCATCCAATCCCCATTGGACCGCTTCGTTGAACACATAATCGAAATCTCTCGGCACATTCTGCAGACACTTTGGATTGGCCCCATCAACGGGCCACAGATTCTCGCACCACTCGGAAACTTCTTCCCTGAGCCGCGGCTCGCTAAAGCGGCAAAGTCCGTGGACCTCGTTGTTTTTCGCAAGAAGATATGAAAGTCCCCGCCCAAAAAGCCCGGTTACACCCGCCACCAGCACCTTTTTATTCGAAATAAAATCCTGGCCGACAGCCATGAGTTTTCTCCTTTTTTGGTGATATATTTTGTAGAAACGCTATCCAAGCTTGGGATCAGTAATGCGGGTGGTCTGACTCTCGCCGCCGGGTTCGAAACTTGACTTTGCAATACGTTCATCCAGTAAAGCATCGAACTTTTCACGGTCCACTGGAATCGAAACCGGAGAATCAGTCCATGAAGAAAGCATAATTGCATTGGAGAGTTCCAGTTGATTAAGACCGGCCCGGGCGGGGGACAAAAGCTCTTCCCCGTGCAAAATGGCGGCAGCAAAATTTCGCATGATCTCCGCCTGACCTGAGTTGGCTTCCGGGAGTTCTATCGGACTGCGTTCTGCTTTCGGAGAACCCCACATGGAATCACTGTTCTTACTGAACTCTTCCACTGGAGTATCGTATTGCACAAAGCTCATCTGCTCGCCCATAATGCGCAATTTCCCTTTGTCGCCGAAAATTTGCAGCAGAAAACCCGGTCCTGGTTCGCAGGTCGAGACGTAAAGATAACCCGAAGCACCATTTTCATAAGTGAGCCGCGCCTCGGCCTCGTCTTCGACCTCAATGTCGTGCATGACGGTCCGGGTCCACCCCAGCACCTGGGAGGGAAGTCCGCCCAGCATAAGAAAGATGTCCATCATGTGCGGACCCTGATTGAGAAGGGGGCCGCCGCCTTCTCCGGCCCATGTCGCGCGCCACGTCCCGGCGTCGTAGTAAGCCTGTGAGCGAAACTCCGGCAGTACCAGCAAAGTCCGTCGAATGCGTCCCAGTTCACCATTCTCGACGATTTGGCGTGCTTTCCGCATGATCGGCTCGGTGCGGATCTGAAACATTACGGCAAACTTACAATCGTTTTTCTCCGCTTCCTCGACCATACGACGCGCGCTGCTTGCGCGCACCGCCAGCGGTTTTTCACACAATACGTGTACGCCATTGTGGAAAGCCGCAACGGCCACGTCAGCATGATAAAAATGCGGCGTCGCAATGATGATAGCGTCCACGAGACCGCTGTCAAACATCTCCTCGTGGTCCGTAAAATAGGGGATACCGTACTGTTCGCCCACCTTTTGCGCCTGTTCTTCATCGACGTCAAGAACAGCCCGCAGCTCGATTCCCTCGACATCCAGCGCCTGCCGACAGTGCGCCATGCCCATGCTCCCGAGTCCAACAACGCCCAACGCCACTTTTTGATTATCGTCACGCATAGTTGCCTCACTTCAAACAGTCTCAGATGTCGATTCCGCCAACACGGGCGCCATACACCGTGTTCGGATCAGTCAAAACCTCACCAGCCCTCTGGCACAGTATAATCACAGCGCCGAAAATTTCAACCTTTCGAGATCGCGAAACCACGGCCGGGATTGCCTGCAAAAAGACCCAAAAAGGTGAACAACAGTTGAAACGCTTCGAAGATATTCCGCTATCGCACACTCTTAACTTCAGATTAACCCAGTCCCGACCCGCAAATTCCATCAGTCCCAGTCGGGAGCCCATCCGGGGTTGATAAGACGGCCGTCCTTTGCCAATCCAAAGATGGCATCCATCTCATCCTCGCCAAGTTCGAAATCGAATATGTCAAAATTCTCTTCGAGGTGGTCCACTGAACTCGCTTTTGGAATAGCAACAACGGACGGTTGCTGCATAAACCATCGAAGAACGACCTGAGCGGCGGTTTTATCGTATTTCTTTCCGATTTCCTCAAGGCGCGGTTCTTCAAGTATGCCACCGCGCGCCAGGGGACTGTAGGCAACCAGAAGCGCGTTGTGAGTGCGACACCAGCCCAGCACAGGATCTTGCGACAGGAAGGGGTGGTATTCCACCTGATTACAGAAAATCGGCATGTCAGAGGCTTCCGTGGCTTCTTCCAGCAACGACACCGTGAAATTGCTCACGCCGATGTGGCGAACTTTGCCCTGTTCGCTCGCTTCCGCCATCGCTCCCAAGGTTTCACCAACCGGCACATCGCGATTTGGCCAGTGTATCAGTAACAGATCGACGTAATCAGTCTGGAGCTTCTCGAGGCTTTCATCCAGAGAATTCTGTACACCGTCTTCATCAAGCCATTCGTGCCAGATTTTTGTGGTCAGAAAGATGTCGGAACGCTCCACTTTCGAACTGGCAATACCTTCACCCACTTCAGCTTCATTCCCATATATCTGCGCCGTATCAACGTGGTTGTATCCCATTCCCAGAGCGGCGCGTACCGCCTGAACACACTGATCGCCTTTGAGTTTCCACGTGCCGAGCCCAAGACCCGGCATGCTGCCATCAGGTCCGTCTAAGATGGGCACTTCATTATCCGTATTATTGCTCATTACTTCATACTCCTTACAGAATTTGTCACGCACCAAATTGCAAACACTCGACTGGACTTTCGGGATATATTACATGAATTTTGCGTCTTCGTTAAACCAGCTCGTGTTCGAATTGAATCCGGTAGAACCGCGCGTATTTGCCGTCTATTTCCATCAGTTCACCGTGGGTGCCGCGTTCTACGATTTGGCCATCTTCCACAAAAAGAATCTGATCGGCTTCAAGAATTGTGGATAGTCGGTGCGCAATAACGAATGTTGTGCGACCTTTCCGCAACTTTTCAACGGCCTGCTGGATCATCAATTCAGTTTCCGAGTCCACCGACGATGTCGCTTCGTCCAGCAACAATATGCGTGGGTCTTTTATCAGAGCACGTGCAATCGATATCCGCTGCCGCTGTCCTTCCGAAAGTTTCACGCCGCGTTTACCGATCTCTGTATCGTAACTGTCCGGGAGTTCTTCAACAAACTGGCCTGCATTGGCTTTTTCCGCAGCTGATACTATTTCTGCGCGAGACGCGCCTGGGTTGCCATACCCGATATTTTCTGCGACGGATCCGGAAAACAGAAAATCGTCCTGCATCACCATCCCAATGTAAGAACGCAGGTGACGCAGCTTGATCTTTTGCACATCATTACCATCGATTTTGACAGCTCCCTGATAGGGATCGTAGAAGCGGGGGATCAGACGTGTAATGGTGGTTTTCCCGGCCCCACTGGGGCCGACCAATGCGAGCATCTGACCGGGTTTTGCCTGAAAACGTACGCCCCGAAGTATGGTTTCTTCCTCATACCGAAAATAAACATTATCAAAGGTAACATTGCCTTCGACATCATCCAGCGATACGGCATCCGGCTGATCCTTGATCTCCGGGTCAATATCCATGTAGTCAAAAAATCGCTCGATCCCGGCAAAAAAACGTCCCCCGCGTTCCACCATGATCATGGTGCGGATAATTGGTTCCAGAAACCGTCTCAGATACATTATAAAAGCCGCCAGGACGCCGACCGTAATGGTCCCTTCAATGGTCAACATTCCCCCGTAAAGGAGGACAACGGCCAGGGCAACACCGTTGATAAAAACCGCTCCGGGGAAAAGCATTGAGACCCACTTAATGACACGCATCCGGCTGCGGTAATGGCGTTCGTTGGCTTCGGATACCGCTCCGGCTTCGCGTTCCTCGCCCACAAAAGCCTTGATAATTCGTATGCCGGATAGGTTCTCTTCCAAAACTTCCGACAATGTGGCTTTTTGCTTGCGCACTTCCCGAAATTTTTCCCACATGTGACGTGCGGTTTGCCGCGCATAAATGATCAAAAGCGGCAAAAACGCGACGCTGACCAGCGCCAATTGCCAGTTCAGGTAGAACAAAACCACCACGGTGCCTCCCAGACCAGCAAACGCAAGCAGAATGGTTTCGGGACCGTGATGGAGAATCTCTTCGATGACGTTGATGTCGTCCACGATACGCGAAAGTAATTCTCCGGTCTTTTTCTCGTCGTGAAACGACATTGAAAGTTTCTGGAAATGCCCGTAAAGATCGTTGCGCAACCAGGCCGTTATTCGCTGAGCAACTTCGTGACCCCAGTATTCTTTGGCAGCGGCCATCAGCGCCCAAATCCCGTAAAGCACAACCAGGCCAACTCCCAGAAAAATCAACCCGTGATAGTTTTTCCCAGGAATCAAATTATCAATTGCGTGTCGAATCATCAGGGGCGGGAGAAGCAACATCAGAGCGCTGATAACATGCATCAGTTGCACCAACCCGAACAGCTTGCCCCGGGGCCTGACATACTGCTTGAAAAATCTTTTTACATACCGCCACATAATTTCTTCATCCGTAAGAAAACGGGAATGTCATATCATGGGCATTGTTAACGGAAGCGGGGCGTGGGCGGGACAGATCAGCGGGTCAATTCTTCATGGGCTTCTTTCAACATCTCTCCAATCGGGAGATCGTAAGGACATCGTTCCTCGCATTTCGCACAATCGCGACAGGCGTCGGCGTGAATATCCATTTCGCTGTACCGTCTCTGCGCCCAGTCCGTAAGTCCGTAACGTTGCGAATACGTTGCGAAAAGCAATATCCCCGTAATGTTGATCTCTTCTGGACAGGCCGACAGACAATATTCGCAGCGGCGGCAGAAACGACCCTGCCACTCGTGAGCTTCGGCGAGGAGGGTATCGCGTTCGGCATCCGAAAGAGGGCCTTCGATCGAGAAGTTCTCTTCCACTTCTTCTATGCGCTGCATGCCGGGGATGACGCAGTCAACGGGATGTTCAAGTATGAAACGGAGGGCCAGATCGCCGTTTTGAAGAGCTCCTCCGGCCAGTGGTTTCATTATAATTGAACCCACCTGGCGTCTCCGGGCATCCTCCAAAACAGAAAGCATCTGTTGCTCGATAGCATTAAAAGGGGCCTCGATAACTTCAAAGGCCTCCCGCGCCAGCGCTTCTTCAAGAACCTCCGGTTTATGGCTTGAAATGCCGATATGGCCGATCACCCCTTCATCCCGGGCCGCTTGAAGCCCTTCAAGCGCGCCTCCCGGGGAGAGAATACTGTCAAGCAAAGCAACACTGTTGACATTATGTAAGAGGTAAACGTCGATGGTTTCAACGCCGAGGTTTTCGAGGGTTATATCCACATCGTTTCTGGCACCTTCGGCTCCGCGTTCGTAGGTCTTGGAAACCAGAACTGGAGGGTCCGGACATTCTGCCAGGGCGGCGCCCACTTTCCGCTCGCTATCAGTGTAAACACGCGCGGTATCG
>JAGXLK010000160.1 GCA_018334735.1 Planctomycetota bacterium
CGGTGTGCGGAATTGACCCTTTTCGGGGGCCTTGAGTGCTACGAGTCTTCCCCTATCCCACAGAGCCCATGCAAGCTCGCCCAGCGGACGCCTTCGCGGGTGCTTGTGGGGAATTCTGTACCCGGTAAAAGCGACGCCTACGCGGTCATCTGGAAGCTCAATCATTCCACATCCCATGGTTACTCCACCACTGTCAAAAGAATCTCTCGGCCCGGGTTCCAGGACTTCGTTATCCGGGGAAAAACTCCAAATTATGCCATCAGGACTCGCAGCCAGGTGGACATGGAAGTGGTCTTTGGCAACACACCATCGCCAGGGGAACATCAGATGGTAATCCTCTGTCCCGGGATAAACGGTTTTAGCGTTTCCGTACCAGAGATCGGCCGGGCCGACATTTCCGCCTGGCCAGATGAGAGGGTCCGGAAGGGGAAAATGATGAAAATCGTTGCTCGCAGAACGCCCGATTGAGCGCTTCCCCATAATCCACATACGCAGATATGCTACGTACTGGCCAAGCTGAGAATCATAATAGGCAATGTTCTGGGTATCACTTGTTTGAATGGAGAGAGGATCGGAGATGGGTGACCAGAATATACCATCGGGAGAGACTGCTCCGCACACAGCGTAATGGGCCTGATGCGTAACACTGAAGGGGTCGATGTCGCCGTCAAGTTCGTGTTTATAATGATCAAGCTGGTTTTCCGAAAGCGATCCAAGATGGATAATTTTGAACCGCGTTTCAGCAGGTGCGCTGGGATCAACGAAAACACTTCCCCCATGAAATCCCCAGGGTGGGGCGGACGGGCCACCATATACGATGTTGTTTTCGCGATCTCCGGCAAACTGTACGGCGCCGAGATTGGGACGTGACCACTCGAAACCGTCATCGCTTTCCGCGTAGCACAGAACATTGTGCTGATTTCCCTCCGCGGTTGAAATGCTTTCCGTGGGGGTAACTTCGTACCACAGGCGGTAACGCCCCTGATGCTTCATTACTGTCGATCCAGAAATCATGCCTTCCCACGGGGCCTCGCAGCGCAGGAAAGATTCTGATTTCCGTGCAGGTTGGGTTTCGAGGCAGATACCCCAGGGATTATCGGTTTCACACCAGTGTAACGGCGGCAAATCTTCCTCTCCCCAGAGACTCCAGGCTTCGCCGGTTTTGTCTTCCCACCGTGTACCACCGTGCTGGACGTATCGCCAGTCATGGAAAAATATGCGGTTGGATCTCAGGTTGAAAGGTTCAAACACTCCATGATACGGGGTGCGCATGACCGTTGCCTCTATTTAAAATCGCGGGCCGTTTCGCCAGTTGTTGGTCGCTCTCTGGAATTCGATGCTCCATACAGATAATTGTTTCCCGGGTTTGGCTCTTGGCGATAGTGAGTCTTTCTTCGTTTTATTCGCCCGTATACAGACGGCCGAAGTAAGCACTGTATCCTTCCGGACCGGGATAATCGTTCCAATACGCGATGTCAGTGGGCCATTCGGAAGCTCCATGGCTTCGCAACCATTCAACGATTTGTGGGTGAGCGCCATGTGCCTCAAGTTCGTCGATTGCTTTTCGATGCATTTCTTCGACCAGATCGGGATGTTGATCGGAGACTTCTTCGAGCGAGCCAAGGGCAGTCAGCCGACAAAACTGCGGTTTTGCGGCCACTTCCAGATACCAGTTGCGGTCGAGGACGGTGAACAGGATCTTTTCGGCATCGCCGTCCCAGCCATCCGCTCGATTGCCGGCAATCGCCACATCACGCGGGCCGCCGGATCCCGCCTCTTCCAGTGCTAAAACATCATGAGAATCAAGGGCATCCGGAACCGGTCGATCCAACATTCCCATGACGGTGGCGTAGATGTCCTGGGGCTGAACGATGATACTGCTCTGACCGGTTGGCCCTTTCGGCTTCCTGATCATAAACGGGGTCCGGACTTCCTGTTCGCGAACGGGATATCCTTTGCCGAATCGACCTCTTTCGCCGACGTTGGTGCCGTGGTCTGCTGTGAACAAAACGGCGGTGTTTTCAGAGAGCCCGGTTTCATCAAGCGTGTCGAGGAACTGACCGACCCAGTGGTCGACCCAGCTCACTTTGGCAGCGTACTGGGCCGCCACATGATCTCGGGCTTCTGCCGGCAGATCTTCGTGATTGCGCAGCACAAACGACCGCGGATCAATTGTTCCATCGTAGCCTTCGCGTTGGTCGTATTTTTGCATGAATTCCGGGGGGGCATCCCACGGCTCGTGCGGATCGAAGCAGTCGACCCAGAGGAAAAAATTATCGCGGGAGGAGTTATCCTTCAGCCATTGGCTCGCTGTGAGAAAGAGACGTGCGCAATTCCAATCCTCGTGTTTTTCCCGTCCCCGGTTTGCCCGTGAATAGGTCAGAACCGTGCGGTTTTC
Source organism: Planctomycetota bacterium (assembly GCA_018334735.1). Next base: position 2,399 of record JAGXLK010000160.1, read on the forward strand.
CATGACGTCAATATCTGCAAAATCGAAGAGGGGGTCTTGCTTCCAGTTACTGAGCCATTCACGGGAATCGTCGATCCACGGACGATCGACTTCCGCTCCGCGGACGGGAGTCCAGGCGTGGAAAGGCCAATCGAAATTATGACCACCGTTGACCAGATGGGGCGTATCGTGGATCAGCTGGGTGCACCACCCTGTTTTGCCCAGTTCTTCGACGAATGTTTTCCGGTCGTGGCGGAGCGGCATCCACGGATGGAACGGTTCACCGTATTGGCCCGTCATCACGTCGGTGCGGTGGGGGATTGTAGGATAACTGTGGACGAAGCTGAAATCGTAGACCATGGATTCTTTTGCGAGATTGTCTATATTAGGTGTCTCGATCCAATCGTTTCCGTAAGCCCCGAGGTAATCCCGGCGCAAGGTGTCGATGATAAGGACCACCACGTTCATTGTTTGCCTCCAGTAACTGGGGAAGCGGGATACAGAATGCGCACAAGCGCTAACAAGCCGTTAAGATTAGAAGGGTGGCAGGGGGATGTCAAGTCTCACCGTTTGGGAGCACGTTGACGCTCTGGCCTTATTCTTGTAGCATAAGTGGGTGTGGTAATTTTCGCTGGGGGCTGAAAAGCCTGTAGTTAGTGCTCAGGAGGTAAATATTTTGGCCGAAAAGAAAGTTTTACTGGTTGACGATGACGAAGAATTTGTGGAAGTCACAAAGATCTTGCTTGAGAACAACGATTACACTGTGGCAACCGCACACAGCGGCAAGGAGGTCCAGAAAACCACTCTTGAGGAGGAACCGGACCTCGTCATTCTGGATGTGATGATGGAGACGGAGTCGGCGGGATTTGAAGCAGCGCGTCTGCTGAGGAGCGAGGAGGCGACAAAAGATATCCCTATCATTATGCTGACGGCTGTAAACGAAAAGTATCCCTACGGTTTTGAGTCGAATGAAATATGGTTACCGGTGGATAAATTTTTTGAGAAACCCGTGGAACCCGACGAATTGCTGCTCGAAGTTAAGAACAGCCTTTCAGAATGATATTTTAAGTTGTCACATTTTATGCGCCGTTTTTTTAGCCCGGATTTTTGGCTGAGAAGGGTTGTGAACGCTGTTCAATAAAGATTCCCCCCTTATTGGGCAACAATAGCTTCCAATTATCCGTAAAATCCGGGCTAGCATATTCTGTTTATTCAGAGATGCTTTTCATTGCGTCGTAAAGTTTGTCATAGTTTGGTTCATCAGTAATTTCTTTGACAATTTCCTTGTAGCGCACTGTCAGTTTGTTGTCCACAAGAAAAACCGACCGTGCCAATAATCGTTTGTTCTTAATCAGCACCCCGTAAGCTGTGCCGAAAGACGCATCTCTGTGGTCGGAATAGGTTTCAACCTGGTCGACATTTTCGCGACCGCACCAGCGTTGCTGAGCGAAAGGCAAATCCATACTTATTACAAGAATACGCAAGGAAGGAATGAGGTCAGCCGCTTCTTCGTTAAATCGTTTTGCTTGAGTATCACACACGGGGGTATCGAGGCTCACCACAGAGGAGATAAGGTGGGGTTCGTTGTTCATGGAGGAGAAGGTAACGGAAGAAAGGTTACTGTCTGTGACAATAAAATCGGGGGCTTTATCGCCCACCCTGACACGGTTACCGATCAGGACAACTGGTTCTCCCCCCATACTAACTTCGACGCCACGATCATTTTCCATGTCAGTTGCACTCCTGGATGAATAAATCATTTTGTTTTCAGGTTTGTTGGGATTCTATTTGAGAATTCCTGTATGAATTGACATAGAGGATTCGTCTGGTTGCTCGTCTCCACCGAAACCATAGTCAGAGCGTGGCTCCTGATTCTCGAGTCTCACAGGATAGCGCGTGCCGCAAACGCAGCGAACGGTGGACGAAGGGCAATCCGGGTCGATGGACCGTGTCATTTTTCGTCCGCATTCTTTACAGGTAACGGCAATATCGATGTTTTCCATTGTCTTTCCTCACCAGCGGTTATATGAGTTAACACGGGCAAAAAATCTGTCTTGTTCTGTTTTTGATTGATCGATCTCTGTGCCCGGTCCTTTTAACAGTAACGAGTGCATTCTCATGTTTTTCACCGGTACTCTTCTGTTCTCTGAATTTCCATTTATTGTTTTATCAACACTCCTAGAATAACTTCACTGCAGGAAAGGGCAATAGGGGAGTCCCTGATAATTGGGTTCGAAAAGCCTGAGTACTTTTCTCGAAGGTGTTCTTCCCGGCGGGTGTCGATGAGCGTTTATTGAAAAGGACAAAAAGTTGGAGCATCTGATACGGGAAAACGGCGGGTTCGACTATTGGCGCAAAGGAGGCGGAAACAGTTCGGTTTATCTATCCGGGGGCGATTCATTTAGCCCGGCTGTCGAGTGAGAAACCCGCCGATGTGGCATCGATTGATGCAAGCAATATTGCCGCTCTGCGCGAGACTCCAGTGAATTATTTTGCCGTGACGTAGCAAAGCTGCCTGCTTTTTAGAGGCACACAAAAGTGCTTGAAATATGCGGGTTAAGGGTTTTGGCACAACGGGGTTCAATCTTCCAGCGAAGTCAGTCCTTCTTTGATGGCATATTTGGTGAGCTGGGCAATGCTATCGACCCCGACTTTTTTCATGGTGTTACGGCGGTGGGTCTCAATGGTTTTTGGGCTGACATCCAGTTCATTTGCGATCTCCCGCGTGGTTCTGCCTTCGGCAAGCAATTGAAGCACTTCCCGTTCTCTGGGCGTTAGATCCACCGAAGTACTGATTTCATTTCTGGGGAGGTGCCGGAGATAATCGTCCACGACCGTCCCCGCAATTTTTGGACTGAGATAAGTGCTACCCGAGAGGACTGTTCGGATGGCTTCAATCAGTTCCTCGAACGCGCAGTCCTTGAGCAAGTATCCAGAGGCACCTGCCTCCAGCATGCGTGCCACATATTCTCTGTCTTCATGCATGGAAAGCGCTATGACCCGCACGAGTTCTGAGTTTTCCCGAATTTTGCGGGTGGCTTCCACGCCATTCAGGTGGGGCATAGCCACATCCATAATAATAATATCGGGCATGATTTCGTCGGCAAGTTTAACGGCCTCCCGCCCATCCGATGCGGTATCGACCACTTGCATATCCGCCTGCTCATTGACGAGAGAGCTGAGTCCTTCCCGCATAATCAAATGATCATCCGCCAGAAGCACACGTATGGCCATCTTCCCCTCCAGAGTATTTTAATCAGTTATCATTGGGAGTGATAGCGTAACTTTGGTGCCCATACCGGGCTGCGAATCGATTACGAGCTTCCCGCCAAGGCGGTCAAGTCTCTCTTGAATATGAAAGAGCCCGAATCCGGCATCCGGGGAGATCCCCGCGCTGGTTTCGAAGCCTTTACCGTCATCGTTTACCGTCACTTTCACTGTTTCATCTTCGCACTGCAGGGCAAGGGCGACCTTATCGGAATCCGCATGTTTGACAACATTCATGAGGAGTTCTCGTGCGGACTGAAAGAGAGTAACACTAATGTCCTTACCGAGATGTTCCGGTTCACATTCGATTTCGCATGCGGCGTCTAATTCATATCTATCCGCGATTTTAACGGTCAATTTATCAAGCGCTGCTGCCAGACCGACATCATACAAAATCGGCGGGCTCAATTCGAACATAAGGGAACGGCTGTGTTTAATGGCATCGTCCAGATATTGCCCCAGTTCATCCAGTTCCTCGCGTGGCCCCTGAGATTCCACAAGATTGCGTATGCTGCCGAGCTTCATTTTTGAAAGGGCCAGGGTTTGGGCGATGGAATCGTGAAGGGCCGCGGAGAGTCGGC
>JAGXLK010000161.1 GCA_018334735.1 Planctomycetota bacterium
AGCATGACGGCATACTCAGAAACATACGCCCCCGCTGTCCCACAGATATTATGGATCCGCTCTGCGGGCGGATAATCGGGCATAGGCCCCTCGTGTGGATTATACGACAGGACACTTACCACCAGGAATAGCCCCAAACCGATCAGCAGGACCCCCGAAACGATGCGGGCATTTCTCAGTTTTTTCATCTCGCACACCAGTACCAGAGTAATATTCTATCCGCTTTATTGTAGTTCACCGACTCAACGCGGGGCAAAAGCATTACGTAACCCCTTTATGAACAAGGTCTTGCAATTATATCTAAATGTTAACCGTGCGGGGCGAACGTCACATATCGGAATATTCCTGCCCAGTGCCCCGTCACATTCCACTGCAAGGCCTCTCAGATTCACGCGGAAGCATTGTGGCCTCAGCCATGCCTGGAAGACTCCGGGAGAAATGCTTTCGGGGGTTCCACGCTTGACAAATCAGGTTATAAAGCATACAAATATGTTCTTTCCTGACTGAAGATTCATCCAGAATCAATCCCACTTTCAGGGGACCACAATGGCCGAAGTGCAGTTAAAAGAATTGAGATCTCTAACGGTTATGAGTCGGTCTTTTACGGGCTCATATTCCCAGACAGGCGATCAGCTTGACGAGTTGATGGCGTGGCTTCTCCGTGCGGGGCACCCCTACAGCGAGCCCCCTCGAACCATTTTCTACGACGATCCCGAAGAGGTGCCAGAAGAAGACCTCAGGGCGGAAGTATGCCTGCCCATTGAAGAGGAATGCGAAGCCCGCGATGAGGTGGAGCACAAACGCTTAGACGCAGGCACGTTCGCCTGTCTCATGCACGAAGGAGCCTACGAAGGAATCCGCGATAAGTACGAGCAGATCTTTGACTGGATCGACGAAAATGGTTACGAATACATCAAAGAGATGGGCGTCCGGGAAGTCCTGCACACGATAGTCGGCGAAACGCAGGAACAGGAAGAGCTTCTGACCGAGATTCGTGTGCCTGTTCGCGAAACTGAAACCGGCGAGGAAACGGACGAAGAAGAGGCGGAATAAGGACATAACCACAAAGGTTGTGTCCGGCAGCGAGGGAACGGAGAGAAAGATGGAATACCGCAAGCTCGGTCGCAGCGACCTTGAAGTCAGCGTCGTGGCAATGGGATGCTGGGCAATCGTCGGTGACAAAACCTGGGGCCCTCAGGATGAAGACGATGCCATCGCGGCCATCGAAACGGCGTTTGAGAACGGCATTAACTTTTTCGATACCGCTGAGGCCTACGGGGACGGTTATTCTGAAGAACTTCTCGGGCAGGTTCTCTCGCCGCATCGAAAAGAAGTCGTAATCAGCAGCAAAGTCAGCGCTTCGAACCTCAAACCTGAGGATCTACGCAGTTCGTGTGAGGCAAGCCTGCAACGCCTCCAAACGGATTATATTGACGTCTATCACATCCATTGGCCCACCCCTGAGCGACCAATCGACGAAACACTCCGGACGATGGAAGGCCTCAAAAAGGAGGGCAAAATTCGGGTGCTCGCCTGTTCCAATTTTGGTCCCCGCGATTTAACAGAACTGCTGGACCACGGCCGGGTAGAAGCCAATCAACTTTCTTATAATCTTTTGTGGCGAGCGATAGAATTTGAATTGCAGGAAATTTGCATTCAGCATGACATCAGCATACTCGCTTACTCTCCCCTTGCTCAGGCATTGTTGACAGGGAAATTCGCGTCGCCTGACGATGTCCCAGAGGGTCGTGCCCGAACGCGCCATTTTTCTAAAGAACGACCGCAGACCCGCCATGATGAACCGGGCGCGGAGGACGAAACTTTTGCTGCCGTTCAGGCCGTGCGCGAAGTTGCAGAACAGCTCGAGGAACCGATGGCCGACGTCGCGCTGGCGTGGCTCATCAGTCGACCGGGAATGGCCAGCGTGCTGGCCGGGATGCGTAATGCAGAACAGGCACGTCAGAATGCAAGAGCCGGAGAGCTTCATTTGCCGGAAACAGCCATTGAACGGCTCTGCCGGGCGACTGATCCGTTGAAAGAACGAATGGGCACAAACATCGACATGTGGCAAACCGAATCGCGTCTGCATTGAATCCAGGAAGCTAAACCCGGTAGTAAAACCGTATTCCGACCGGACTCACAAAGGGGATTTCTATGGTCAGTAAGCCCTTTCGCAATGTTCTATTGGCATTCTCCATTCTGGCATTGGCGGTGGCTCGCTCTCCTTCAGCAGGTCTAAAAGAATTCGTCATGCCTGTCGTTTCGCCAAAAGCAATCCCCGAGATTGACGGAGAAGTCAGCCGTGATGAATGGGCCCGGGCCGTTTCCCTGACCGGCTTTTCCCATTTCAAAACCCGGCAAATCGGTCCCAGGCAGGCACATGCCTTCTTTGTCGCTGACAGGAAGAATTTGTACTTTGCTCTCGTCTCGCCCCTCAGCTCAAAAGGCGGAAAACCCAAGGCCCATAAATGGAATAGGGATAGCCTTCAGGAAGCTTTCAAGGACGAGAGAATCGAAATTTCGATTGTCCCCCCCAAATCACATAAACGGGGATCGTTTTATCTGATGGCAAGTTTTTCAGGAAGCATTTACGATCACCGACTGAATCCTGAAACCGCTAAGGAAGATAAAGGATGGGACGCCGAATGGGTGCTGAGACAAGAAGTGGAAGGCGATAAGTGGCATTTTGAATTAAAGGTGCCGCTTACCGATCTTGGCCTTCCGGAAGGTCAGCCGGCCGGTGGCATTTGGAAGTTGAATATTTCAAGGGTCTGGTCGGGATCAAAAAAGAACATATCCGGTCTGAATTGGGATCCCCACAAAGGGGCAGAGGTGCGTTTCATACCCGGAGCTCCTGCCCTCCACATGGAGAAGCTCGGGGACCTCTGTAAGGGAAAACTGGATCTGCTGTTTTCCATCAATTCCTCTCCTGCAACACCGGAGGGCAAAGAAATCAGCAACCCTGAGGAATTGGAAATCACGTGTGTGGTGCGGGACCACGAAACCGGCAAAACGCTCGTTCGCGAAAACAAGACGCTGGCTTTGAAAGATTCTGGAAAGGCAAAAATCGGGATTAAAAAGGATTTTCAACCGGGCTCCAAAAACCAACTGCTTTTACTGGTAAGAGATGCGGACGGGGGAACGAATTACTATTTTTCCAGCCTTGATTTTTCCGGATCAGACGGTCCGTAGGTTTCGATCGAACTGACCTCCATCACCGAGCACTTCTACAGCTCAATCCTCTTCGGGTTTTGTGGGCGGGGAACCACCGGGGACCCACCCTTTTTTGATGTCGACTTTTATATCCGTCTGGCTCAGCAGCTGTTGCGCCAACTCGTCGGGATAATCGTTGACGGCCACAATTCGTTTTATTCCACAGTTAATGATCATTTTAGTGCACAGGACACACGGGACATGGGTGCTGTAAATAGTTGCCCCTTCTATTCGAATGCCATAGCGGGCGGCCTGCAGGAAAGCATTCTCCTCCGCGTGGAGTCCGCGGCATAATTCATGCCGCTCCCCGCTTGGAACATTGTATTTGGTGCGGAGGCACCCAGTTTCAGCACAATGGGGCAGCCCCATGGGGGCTCCGTTGTAACCGGTGGCCAGAATGCGCTTATCCAGAACCAAAACGGCTCCTACCTTCCGGCGGAGACAGGTCGAACGTTGAGCAACCACGCTGGCTATTTGCATAAAGTAATCGTCCCAGCTGGGACGCTGGGAAGGATGCGATTTGTCATTCATCAAGTTACCTCTGCTTCATCGTAGAAATGCCGAAAAAGACCAAAAAGCAAAAAAGGAGAAAGGAATTCCGTCGGGAATACACTTCACCAAAATCTTCGCTCTGGCCCCCTAATAGTTCTCCGGTGCCATCTATGGCAGTGTTTCCTTACTGCCCTACTTCTCCCGCGCTTCTTCCTGTTCCACCGCTTTGCGCAACTGCTCCAGGTAGTAAGATACGACCAGACCGGTCGGCAGTGCAACAACCAGAGTAAGGATAACAATCACTCCCACATCCTCAGCGACATTAGCCGGCTTGGTCATTATTGTCTCAACAAGAGTATACAGCAACCCCGAAATCAAGCTCACCGCCGGGGCCGTCACCCACGCCAGACGCCCTCCCACCCAGGCGCTTAAAAATATCAAAAAGAACAGAAAATATACGTTTTCCCGGAGAGCCAGCAGGACTGGGTTCCCCCTGAGAAAGCCATGGTATAAAAAAGATAAAACAACGGGCAGGAACAGTGTAAGAACCACAAGCGTCAATATCTTGAATACCAATAACAGGTGGCCAGATTCACCTGAGGTAGAATTCTCCAGATCCTCGTCCGGGGTTCCCATAACTTTTCCCCTCTACAACAAACGAGTTGTTAGCGACAATTCACGAGCCGGTCCTGTATTATACCGGTTTCCGAAAATTTCGCATCCGTTTCTCAAAATAAGCCACGATTCAATCGATTTGGAGTATTGTGACTTCCGGGGGGCAGAGCAGTCGGAAAGAGGTCCCAATCCCCGTACCAACGCCATTATTCACCGTAAAAACAGTTTCATCTTCCCGGAAAATACCTCGCGCCTGATACCTCGGAATATTGGACCGGGTGAAAATAGCCCCCATCAGCGGAAAGCAGACTTGCCCACCGTGGGTATGCCCGAAAAAAGCCATTTCGGCTTTACGGTCCGCAATCTCTGGAAGTGCGTTCGGACAATGCGCCAGAACGAGAGTCGGGATATCCGTCCCCAAATCCTCCCAAGCGCCATCCCAATCAATTTCAAAAGCAAAGCTATCGCGCAACCCGACAATCCCGATTCGGTCGCCGGAGGGCAGCTGCACAATTCGGTTTTCATTTACAAGGACTTCCACCGAACGCGCGGCCAAACCAGCACGCAATTCTTCTACGGGATTATCTTTTCGCCGTTTATTCTCTCCGAGTGACGTTCGATGCAGTGACATATATTTGCCGAGAAACTCCGGGCAGTAAAAATGATCGTGAGCCCCGAGAACTGCAAAAGAACCGATTTGTGGGCGCAGCATCTCAGCCAAAATGAAACAGGAAGACAGCCCTCCAGGTCGTTCCAAAATATCTCCGGTCAAAAAAGCAAAATCATAAGGTTCGGAAGCAACACGCCGCAAAAAGTCCAGTTTCTTATCATCCCGCCCGGAGAAATGTGTATCGGTGACGTGGAGTACCGTCAAAGGCGGTACCCGCCCGGCCGATACAGCAATTTCACCCGAAGATGGTTCCACCACACACGGGCAATGGACACGCCAAACGCGAAAACGCTGCGGTTCAATGGCAATCATCCAGAACCCAAGCAGCAAGCCGGCCACTATCGCCAGAGCCACTCCTATCCATAACCAGGACACCGAATACTCCTTTGTTCTTAAGTAGTTGTTCGGGTAGTGTAGAGGGAAGATCAGCGAAGCGTCAATGAAACCGGCAAGAATTGGTCCGAACTTGTCTATTTATCCCGCTTATGTGCTTTTAAAAACTCGCAGGAAACAATTAATGCTTATTAAAATCGCGCTTCTACTGACCGTCGTGCCCATCGTCGAACTTTATCTCCTGTTCCGCATTGCAGGCTGGACAAGCGTCGGTTTCACAATTCTCCTGATAATCACGACCGGGATTGTGGGGGCTTTTCTGGCGCGGATGGAAGGCTTGCGGGTCCTGAACAAAATACAAAAAGAACTCCATGAACAAAACCTGCCGGCGGATAGCCTTCTCGACGGGCTGATGGTGCTGGTAGCAGGGGCTTTTTTGCTCACGCCCGGCGTTTTAACGGATACCTTCGGATTTCTCATGCTGGTCCCCTTCACTCGATCAGCAATACGAGTCCTCCTCAAAAACTGGTTGCGACGGAAGATTCAAAATGGTCAGATTCAAATGTACAAGGACGCTGGCTTTGGACCACTTCAGGAGGAGCCACCTCCTGGTTATCCTCCCGTTGAACAGGACGAACATACCGAAGACAACGGAGAATAATTAGAATATTGGCCATGGCAAAATACGATTTTCAAATCAGGGAGGCAAAGGGCACGAATGATCTCTCAACAATCGAACATCGCGATAAATTCCCGGGGATGTCAGGCACAGAGGTGTAAATCGTGAGCAGATCGCCCCAATCCAGCCCGACGGCCGTTGAACTCGCGCGCAAGGCCCGCACTCTCAAAATACAAACACAGCGGAGCGTCAGAGAACGTCTGGCT
>JAGXLK010000162.1 GCA_018334735.1 Planctomycetota bacterium
CGGATTAAGTGCGGATGTGGCGGAACTGGCAGACGCGCTAGGTTGAGGGCCTAGTGGAGTTTATAACTCCATGGGAGTTCGAATCTCCCCATCCGCACCATTTTTCCCTTCCATCTCACCAGGTCACTCTGAACCTCACAGTCGCGTCGCGTTTGCGGAGTTTCGATTTCATATAGCCCTTTGTCCCCACGTCAATCTGCACGTGCAAGGTAGACTGCTTTCCGTCGTGCTCAATCGCATACCCAACAAGACGGTGTTTCAACGTCTCCCCACCGGAACTGACATTTACATTGTCCACTTTCAGGGGACCTTTACAGCCTTCCGGCAACGGGATCTGAAGCCGGGCACAGTCGTTGAACTGTTTTTTATTCGCCGACAGATCTGCAAAATAAGTATCCGTGTAGGTACTACGGAGATCAGGATTGTTGAACTCCGCCTTTACAGTCAAACTGTTTTCCTGGGTCTCCGTAACGCTCAACTCAAAAGGCGACTCTGCGAACGAATCAATTATCCGCATGGAAGGATCGCCAAACAGCACTCTCGATGCCGTGCCCACCAGCATAAAATCGCTGGACGTCCACGCCGGGCGGGCCATCCCGTCTTTGAACGTCACGAACTGCGGAACCTGCCCGCCCGAAGCCAGCACAACACCATCGTGTGTATGCTTGATCAAATCACCAAGAGTCGCTCCAGTCACGGCGAGGTGTTCCATTTCCTGGTAGACCGGGATTCCGTGATCGGGATGAGGAGCGGCCAGGTAGGCCAGCACGTTATTCGATAACATACTGAGGCAAAAGCATTTATCCAATTCGACATGCTTCTCGGTCACCTTCGGTCCGTTGATATCAAACCACCGTCCAGTTACTCCTGTGTAGCAGGCCCCGCTGAAAATCACGCACGGGTCCAGTGCAAGCCGGCGGGCATACGGTCCGTTGAGACAATTTACCACCCGATCCGGGTACCCGTGTCCTCCGAAATGCACGATACCCGCCCCAGCCATCGAACTAAGTCTTTCTTTGCTGAACCCTCGTCTGCCATGACTGATTGTGCTGACTCGAAGTTGTTCAGCGTAAACCGGCAGGAAAAACGATTTGTTCTGTTTGCGAAACATCGTGTCTTTTGCCGAGACATTGGGCCCAAGGTTATCAACTAAAGCCGGCGGCAAAGAGATCTCTCCCCTGACAGCATCTCGGATGCGCGACATAAACGATTTAGCCGCGTGCGGCGTTTCTCCGGTAATGAATCCGCACCGCACATCCACAAATGGATCATCATCGATCTGAGTGCTTATCTTCATCCATCTCCAGGCGAAATTTGTGTCGAACTCGGTGGGCAATATGAACACAAGGCCATATCGCGGGGTGTATTTCCTTAGCCATTTCAGCCAAGTATTGGGACGCGCGCAATCGATGGTAACCGAGATAGCCTGTGGGTGGATAGATTTCGCGATCTCGATAGCCTCTTGATAAGACTTGGCGGCCTGTTCCGTGGCGACAATCAGGTATGGTCCACGTTCATCGATCTGAGGAATCAGAGTCCGATTCGTCACCCTCCCATCACCGCATCCGAAATCTGACACGACAAAAGCCAAAACGCACCATATCAGAAGATGTCTGCTCACCAATTTTCTCCTTGAGGATTGTCGAAAGATACAATTATACTGTTTTTACTTCAAGCATCAATTTTGACAGGCTCCGGGAAAAGCTTTAAGAGTTCAGAACAGCATTGCCCCGCATTTCTCACGAACCTAAAGAGATAATTATTATAAACGGCATCCCAAAAAGACTTTGCACTATATTTCGCATTTGATCTCAGTACACAGTCTGTAATTCGAGTCTAAAAACAGCGGTTCGCTCTCCGGGAGCGACGCCAGCACTGCATCTGCATTCGGCAGGTTGCACTGGACTCAAGGACAAAACAAGCAAATATGAAAAACCCTGAATTCCATATCAAGCCGCGCTCATACCTCATAGCGAGCACGGTGCTCTTTGTTATTCTCGCAGCTCTATTCCAGTTTGTGGTGTTCGGGGATCCGGGCTGTGACGCAACATCGTTGGTGGATCTGGGAATTATTATTGGAGCCGCTCTGATATGCGCTCTGGCCATCGGTTTCGTTCTATGCGCAGCATGGGAAGTGGTGAGAGCCATCCAAAAAGACATGGTGCGTCTGCAGGACATTCTCATTGGATCCGCCGTGGCCCTGGGCGTGATATCTGTACTGCTGGCGGCTTACGCGGTGGTGCCGCTGGCTGTGGGAACCCTGGAAATCATCCTGTACGGTGTCCTGGTCGTGGGCTCAGTGATAGAATGGATCCGCCGTCGGGCGAGAAAAAACAACGGAAACGATAAGGGAGAAAACTGACAGCCGTGACCGTGTATCAATTCGCAATCCCTCGAGAAAGTTGAACTTCAGCGTAAGATCAGACTAATATCTATTGCAGAAGTGGCGAAGCATGCCTATTCGATGTGCACCACCTCTGAGGGAGACCAATGCAAAAGGTAACTGAAGGTGTCGCAACAAAAATTCTTAATGGATGCGGACCACTGGCAAGTGTCGCCTGCATATGATCTTGCGGATTTCTTTCTGGCGCTTGCAGAGTTTGCTCCGGCGGATAGCACCATCACTCTTGTCTGCGGTAGCTGGTCCGAAAACCTGCGCAGTTTTCTCGAAAATGTTGCAGTTGATCATGTTAAAAAGGGATGGATATTCACTCATGAGCGGTACACAATCCCGATTAGTGATCAGATTATGAGAGAGCTCTCATGTCTCGCAAGCTCACATGCGGCACCCGAGATCGCCAGCAGTATCGTGGTGAAGCATGACGCTCAAAAACTTGTCGAATGGTTTGACTTGCCAGACGATCCTATTTCGATCGCACCTGACGTGGACGAAAACAAAGTCATTCAGCTTGCAACTTCAATTGGAGCCACGCATAAATCCATTATGATATAGTTGCGGTACCGGAACCACAATTCACGCAGGGAATCAGAGGACTGGAACGGCGAGGTCGAACTTTCATGTTTGCGGATGCAATACTGTGGGTCGTGGGCTGTACTGGCTCGGTAAAAGGGAAAGCACGGGCGGTAGCCCAACTGCCTCGGGAAAAAAACTGACCGAACCGATTCAGGAGAAACCTCAAACCACATACCACCGGCTTTTCAGGAGCAACTCATGGAAACCTTCACGGAAAACAGCCGCGAGTTGCCCGTACGGAATTTTGATGTGGTCATTGCGGGCGCCGGAACAGCCGGTTCAATCGCCGCCATAGCAGCAGCGCGAGAAGGCGCCAGGACGCTCGTCGTCGAATCGAAAGGATATCCCGGGGGCATCGCCGTGGAAGGTGGGACGGCCCTCCATAGCTTCTACAACCTCTGGACTATCTCCCCCGATGCGGAAAAAAAACAGGTCGTAAGGGGGATCCCCCAGGAAATAATCGATCGCCTCGCATCCGAAGGCGGCACCAGCGGCCACGCTCCCATGGATTATGGCACGGATTACGACGCCGTCTGCACGGCCATCGATGTCGAAATTTACAAACGGGTGGTCTTTGAAATGATGGTTGAAGCCGGTGCAGAGGTAGCAATGAACACATTACTCGTCGGGGCGGTTCGGGAAGGCCGCGATCTATCGGGCGTAATCCTGGAAAGCCGCTCGGGACGAGAAGTAGCACAAGCCAGGTGTTTCGTCGATGCAACGGGTTACGGCGACCTCGCCGCCCACGCGGGGGCTTCTTACAGTGAACCCAACGATTATCCTGTTGCTAATTCCATTGGGGTCGGTGGCGTGGACATTGAAAAATACTCGGCCTTCTTCGAGGACAAGGGGGCTCTCGTGCAGCGAGCCCACGGCACCCGAAACGGGATAGAAAACCGGATTGTGCGCGTCCAGGGCCGGTTTGAAGATCTCTCGTCGGATTTTGCTAAAAAGGCTCGCGCCATTGGCATGTCCCCCGTTATCACAAGCGTCCGCGACAACTATTTCATGTTTCTCAAGCTCAACTACAAGATGGAGTCGAGTCCGACCGACCGGGACGCCGTGACCGAGGCGGAACTTGAACTCCGCCGACGCCAGGCCGCTGCCGTGGAACTTTTGCGGGAATACGTGCCCGGCTGCGAAGATGCCTTCATCGCTCGCTCCAGCCCGAGCCTGTGTATACGCCGCGGACGGTGCATCGAGTGCGATTACGACCTGTCGCTGGAGGACATTTTGGACGCGCATCGCTTTGATGACGAAGTCTTTCTTTACGGTTTTCACGACTCCGCGCCGCGACTTCAGATCCGAAATGGAAAGTGGTACGGATTCCCCTTTCGTGCCCTTTGCGTTAAAGACTTCAATAATCTCCTTGCCGCTGGTATGCTCGTCACTTCGGACCATGACGCTCACATGTCCACCCGGAATACGGTCAGTTGCATGTGCATGGGACAAGCCGCCGGGACAGCCGCTGCCCTGGCTGCCGGGAACAACTGCGGCGTTCGCGAATTGAGATACGCCGAGCTCCGTCAGGTTCTGCTTGAACAAAACGTCTATCTGGAAGATTGACAGCAGACCGGACTTCGGTCAAGAATCCCGGTTCAGCATGTGGATCCCCGAGACGTCAATTTTTGAAAATCAAGCGACCGGGAAATCCACAACAGGTAAATCCGTTTTCACCACAGTTCACCGAGCAATTCCTTCACCGCAGAGTGCACATGGTCGAACGCATCGGCTTCGAACTTGGAAGCTATATTCGTGTACCCCTCCTGACCCGTTCCGTAACCACTTTCATGAACACTGCGCGCGAGCGCTTCCGGTGTAGGGATATATCCCGCATAGCCATTACAAAAATGCGCCACATACGTCTGCGAGGCCGGCGATGCCAGTTTAATCCCCAGCTGTAGTTCCACAAAAGGCTCGCCCATCACTGCCACAATTGCAGTATCTGCCAGACGGAACACTTGCACCTCGTATTGCGCGATGGGACAGGCGGCCCGGTGGTCACTAAGATCCATCCTGGTTGCCGCATCGACCCACTTGCGATCCACAGCGTTTTCATTTTTCCAGACAGGTTCCGGGTTCTCACGGAGAATGCGTTCCGCGTCCTCAATTTCTGCCGGGGGCACCTCCCGCAAAGGCAACTCTAAAATCGTTCTTGCCACGGCCAGTTCTTTCCCCTCTTGATATCTCAAATCTTCCAAAACCTTCCGCGTGGTTTCACTCAGCAGCCCGGCCATACGCTCGTGATCGTGTGCCGGATGAGGATCAAGGTGATTTGTGTGATGAATGTTGCCACAGCAACCATTCAAAACAAGCGCAACGGTTTCTTCACCCTCTTCCTTTTGCATCATCTCCGCCCATACTCCTGGCCAATCCGATGTGACAATATTACCGCCAAAACCGTGGGTTGGATGGCAGGTGTGGTGCAGCAAAAGCGCAATCGTATCCCCGGTTTCTGATTTAAGACGCATGACTCCAACTTCCGGATCCGTCGGGCCTTCCACATATAGAATTTCAGGATCGCACGTGCGAGGGTGGCGTCTTGCCGTACCGTCCCGCATGATACACCGTCGGTTAAACGCCACCCGCCCGTCGATTCCCCGTCCTGCCTGCACAATAACGGGCTCCAGCTGTTCTGCAGCCTCACGGGCTGCTTCCACCGTTTTTGCTATCGTCGGCTCGTTGTACCGTTCGTCCCCTCCTCGGAGCCATGGGATATTCTCAGGCAGGCGCGTCTTCTCGCCCACCACGAAACAGTGACCAAGTGACGGCGCCGCGTGGTTTTGTGTGACGTGAAACATAACGGCTTCTGAATCAATACCAAGCGCATCCGCCACACGTTCTCGCACTTCATCCGCGCAGGCATTTGTCGCTCCCAGCAAATCCAGAGAAAGGAGACAAAGTCGGGTTTCTCCCGATTCAAGGACGAGCGCCCGAGCATAAAGCGGTTCCTTAACCCCCTCCACCGGCCGATGCCGCCCGCAATCGCCAGCCAGCTGTATGCCCGGTTCGGGTGTAATATCTGCACACGCAGAACCCGCCGCCAGTCTGCCTTCCGTTCGATTCGACATGACGTTATCCGTTTCCCTTCTGGGTCGCATTTTATTTCATTTGCCACGTATACAGTGCAACGCTATGTAATGGGCACAACAGCCCAATTAAGACGGCAGAAGAGCGTCATGGGGCCGCCCCGGGATCAGTTTTTCCCCATCCGAAAATCCTTCAGG
>JAGXLK010000163.1 GCA_018334735.1 Planctomycetota bacterium
GGGATTTCTCCTTTACTTGTCCTATAGTTTTGTTTTAGTTCACAAAATAACGCCACTCGCAGCCTTATCCGCGGGAGCCGTGCTCTCACGCAACAAAAGATGGCAACCCAGAACACGTTCTTGTGGACCATCCCTGTCCTCTGAGGCTGACGAGAATAATAATTCCACCGCCGTTTTCCCGAGGAACCGGCGAGGACTGGCTATGGTTGTCAGAGGCGGATCCGACTTTGCTGCTGCCGGCAGGTCGTTAAACCCCACCACGCTTAAATCATCCGGCACGTGGATCCCCACTTCGGGTGCCACTTTCAGAAAAGCAATGGCCAGGGCATCGGTTTTGCAGAACACAGCTGTTGGGAGATTATTTCGGCCCAAAAATTTCCGCACAGGCGAAAGCGCAGCCGAGACTTCGTCAGTAGAAAATTCCATAATATCCCCGCTACGTGGTCCGGTCCCTGCACGCAGCAGGGCAGCACGATACCCGTCGTACAGCCCCGGTAGATTGTCCGACGCCCGGGAATGTCCCGCGAAACCGATCCGTCGATGACCAATATCCAGTAGATGTTGCGTGGCTTCAAAGCCAGCTTTCATCTTGTTGACGTAAACACGATCATGCGGCGGCAACTCCTCTGTAGGATAATAACAGTAGTATTGGACGACAAAAGGTAGGTCCATTCGATCCAACCATTCCATAAAATCGTGATCGACAAAATTGACCAGCACGCACCCCTGGTCTTTTGCCGGAAAACGATTCGACATGAGGGCGCCGTAATCATCAAGATCCTTTTGCCAGATCTCGAAACGCATTTTGATATCCAGGTGCTCCATCGCCTCGCTGTAGCCCGCCATGTATGCCTGCTGGAAGCCGGCGCGAGACAACGGCTGGGGTTTCTCAATCACCGTTACGCAGTTCAAACCGTTTGAATCGCTTGAATTTTCCGTCGAAAGCTCCGCGCGAACATAGGTCCCGCTCCGTTCTTTTCGGTACAACAAGCCTTTCCCAACCAGAATATCTATGGCGCGTCTTACCGTATTGATACTTACATCGTACAGATCGCTGAGCGACCGATACGAAGGGATCGGCGTTCCCGGTGCAAACGTGCCCTCGCGAATACCCAGCTCAACCCCGTCCACCACACGCTCGGTTTGCCGGCCGTTTTTTTTGTTCCCGGCCATCTCACTCCCCGTTTTTGGCATTACATGGGTACAGTTATACAACCCTTAAAGCCCGCGGACAAACATATAACAAGCGCTCGCTTATGCATGAATAAACGGCTTAAGGTTCGATTAACAGCCCAAATAGTGCATTCAAGCTCTCTTTTAATACTTGAATGTCTGTATCACTATGGCTACAGTACTTGAGAATACTTTGCTTCTTTGCTCCTGTCAAATCGTTTCTTCTCGAAAGGAACAACTGATGTCAAAATATCGAGGTCGACGGGCGGACAAGACAGCCGTCGAGGTCGCCGTGGACGGTTGCACCATTGAACACATACGTGAAGTTGAACCCGATGACGGTCTTCCCTGGCTTTTGCCGGTGCTCGTCGATCTGCAGCAAAACGGTGCCCTGGGACGTTATTACAACGAACTCCATGACGTTTCCGTGGAGCACCTCGAAAACGTCGCCGGTCTCCTTCGGCGGCATGGCGTCGGCCGCTGTTTGATAACGCTGACGACCTATCCTGAAGCGCCCCTCTTACAAAGTGCAGCCCAACTGGGCGAGTGGCTTGACGAACGACCTGATCTGGCCTCATTATTCACCGGCGTATTCCACGAAGGCATCTTCGTTTCGCCCGAAGATGGATGGCGCGGAGCCCATAACCGTGATTGGATACGCACTCCCGACTACGATTACGTCCGTCAAATCGATGAGGCAATCGGTCGGCGAGTCCGGATGGTGAACGTGGCGCCTGAAGAACCCGGCGGCCTGGAATTCGTGGCAGCTGCCGTTGGAGATGGCAAAATCGCAGCTATTGGTCATGCCTCTCCCGACGCAAAGACGATCCGTGCCGCCATAGAACGCGGAGCCAGCGTCGTTACGCACTTCGGCAACGGCGCCCCATCGTACATACATCGTCACCGCAACCCTTTCTGGACTTTCCTTGCCGAGAAAGAGTTGCGTTTGGGTCTGATTGGGGACGGATTTCATCTGCCGCCCGATCTCGTTCAGGCCGCCTTACAAGCTAAAGGAAAACAGGGCTGTTTCATGGTAAGCGACGCCAGCGGGTTTTCTGGCTGCGAGCCGGGCGACTATAGTTGCATGGGCGGTCGAGAATTTGTTATTGAACCCAGCGGGCGCATGCATCTGGCCGATAGTGAATTGTTATCTGGCGCCTGGTTCCAGCTTGATCGCAGCGTCGAATTCCTCATCTCCCGGGTCGGCCTTTCATTCCATGCTGCCTGGGATCTGTGCAGCCGTTACCCAGCAGCGCTGGCCGGCATTGAATTGCCCGAGCTACAGCCCGGGGCCGAAGCGAGTTTCATACTCGCACATTGGGACGACGGTCTGGTGCTGGACCAGTCAGTACACCAGGGCCAACCATATCTGTCAGAACCCTGGCATCCAACGGACCTTTAACAACCAGAAAAATTTAATACACGGTAGAATTCACACCCATCTGTCGTAGGGCTATATCCCTGATTAAAATCACATATCGCCGCAAAGCGATCCGGGCAAAAGGTGGTGCAGCGGGTGACAAAGTTGCGCAAATGCAAAGCTATATTTGCTTTTTCATTTCCCCAGGGTTAGGATCGAACATGGATATTATTCTATTCGACAAACAGTTCAAGTTCTATGGAGGCCGAATGCAAACGCGTTCAGCAGGTTTCACACTTATCGAGCTTCTGGTCGTTATTGCGATTATTGCAATTCTCGCTGCGATGCTTATGCCGGCGTTGGAAAAGGCCCGCACGGCAGCTGTAGCTACGGCGTGCCTCGGTAACCACCACCAGATTTTCCTCGCCTACAACAGTTACGTCCAGGACTGGAATGAACACAGCGTCGCACCGGCTTCGATGAATTACACAAACAGCATCGTTGCCAACAATTGGAGTAACTGGGCAGGGTTTACGTTCACGCACGATGATAAAATGAATCTCGGGAATCTGGTGCCCCAGTATACGGCGTTGGACGTACTCTACGATCCCGGCTGCCCCTGGAACGATGGCTGGCTTCCGACGGCCAGAGAACAGTTCAAACGGATGCAACAGGGGCTCGATCCTGACGCATGGGCACGTGCAAGCTACGTCCCACGCTCACCAACATGGGCAAATTGTCCGCCAATATATGATTGGAGCGAACGAGTTAGTTATTATCATCGGCAACTCGGCGCCAGGTTCCCAAACAACATAGCAGGTGCGCCGCTAATCCACCCGGGCACCGGAAACGTTATCACGAAACTTAAGACCCCCCAGGCAATTGTTATCTGTCTTTTGCCCATGACATACTGGGGCTGGGGAAATACCTTGCATGTTCACAGTGATGACGGATTCAATGCGACGTATGCAAATGGTATGTCCAAGTGGATTTCCATAACCCCTGAGCAGGACGCGACCATGCGCACCAAAGGCTGGTGGAGCTACCACTTCAAGACCCTGGCAGACAAATCTTATTGACTCTCGTGCAGAAACGAGTTTTCCCAGGGCGCCAACCGCTAAGGTGCGCAAAAATTTCGTGGTTTGCAGAACGCACCGTTATCCTCCCATTTATAGAGCGCCGAATCGGTCAGCCAGTAAGTCGAAGAGTAATGGGACTTAACCCCTTCTTTGCGTTCGTTGGCACCCATAAAAAATCACAGAGCAGACTGATGCAGATTTGCCGTGCACTTCAACCTTTCTTCTTCTCGGCCGCGTCCGGATGTTCACGATCCCATATCCGTAAGGAGCCGTAAGGCGCGCTCTCGTATGTCCTGGCATAGTTGTTCCAGTAAAGAATCAATTGATTCTCACCATCCACCTGAGCAATATGATCCGCCTCGCCCTTGTTGACCTGCAGGGGGATTTCGAAGATTCTTTCGCCGCTTATCACTCTGACGGCGCGCACACCACAGACGGTATCCTTTAGACTGTTTACGCCCTCTATGCGCGCAACGCAACAATCATCACCGCGGCGCAGAGCATCGGCCATTTTCAGGTAACCCTCGAAGATACAAAACTGGCGCTCAGTAAATTCATTCGTCGGTCCTTCATGATACCCTCCTTGAGCCGTCCCGATATCGTTTCCGGTCCCTCCCTTCCAATCAAAGTATGCCGCGAGAGCCAAACGCCCATTTCGGGCAAAATCGGCTGCCGCAATCCTGCCGCCGCCCAGACGCATTTGCTTTTGGTCAGCCAACACAACTCTTTCGAAGGTTGCTCCCAACTTCCAGGCCCCCACCAGCCCTCTCTCCGCTGCCGCCAGAACAGTGGTCACTTCCGGGTTGAAAATGAGATTGAGAACCGGCGAAGTGTCGGCCACCCACTCAAGCAGCCGGTCCCCGGATCGAAATGTTTAGAATCCAAAAAAGTTCCTGGATTGCATAAATCATAGACGCGTCCTTGGCTGCCAGGAAATATTTTCAGGCTTCCAGGTTCCGATTCCCCGATTACTTCATCCTATGTATCCTCTCTTCACAACTATGCAATCACGTGGACACTTTGCCTTTAGTAGTTAATCTGGTATCTTCCAAAGAAGATTACATTGAAAACAGGAAATGACAAATGGTCGATGAATTGTTTGATCTGAGTGGGAAAGTAGCTTTGCTTACAGGATCAGGAAGCGGGTTGGGATTTGTAATCGCCCGCGGGCTCGGTCGCGTCGGCGCGACCGTTGTGCTGAACGGGCGAACGGAGGGAAAACTGAAGAGCGCCGTCGCCGCTCTGGAAAAGGATGGGGTGGGAGCCACCTATTGCGTAGCAGATATTACACGAGGAGACCAGATCGACCAAATGGTAGGCACGATCGAGGATGATATCAGCGCCGTCGATATCCTGGTCAACAACGCCGGCCTCCAGCGCCGCGCTCCCCTTGAGGAAATGAGCACCGAAAAATGGCAGGAGGTCATCGAAACGAACCTGACGGGCGCATTTCTGGTGGCACGGCGGGTAGTTCCCCGAATGATCGAACGCGAAAGCGGCAAAATCATCAATATGTGTTCCCTCATGAGCGAAGTCGGCCGTCCCACCGTGGGAAATTACAGCGCGGCTAAAGGCGGTCTAAAAATGCTCACCCGCCAGATGGCCCTTGAGTGGGGTCCCCACAACATTCAGGCCAATGGCATCGGGCCCGGCTACTTTCTGACCGACATGACCCGCGAACTCCACGATGACCCTGAGTTCAACAGCTGGATCGTCGACCGCACCCCCGCAGGACGCTGGGGTAAACCGGAGGAACTTGTAGGCACCGCCGTATTCCTCGCCAGCCCCGCCTCCAGTTTCGTCAATGGCCAGATCGTCTACGTCGACGGCGGGATATTATCGACACTTTGATTTGGCTGATTGTACTTAGTCGACCAAATATAGCCCGGATCTTTGGCTGAGAAGGGGTATGAACGGTGTTCAATAAAGATTCTACCCTGCTTGGGCAAGAATGGCTTCCAATTATCCGTAAAATCCGGTCCAGCGTTTTAACTTCGCACGTGGAAGAAAAATAACTGTATCCCACACCGATCACAGAGACGCGTTGTAATCGTCGACCACTTCGCCCACGAGTTTGACGCGGTCGATCTTGCCCGTTGACGATATTTCGTCGCTGATACCCAGGACCAGATTCGGGGCGAACAAGTCGATGCATTTCCTCGCACAATCCACAAGCACCTCTTCAGAATAAGTTTCGTCAAAATACACCGCCGGCACGCCATCGATGAGAAACATATCCCCCAGTGCTTCTTTGGTCTCATCCAGCGTCACGTCTCCCTGTGGTTTCGGCGTGATGGCTTCTATTCCATCGAGTCCCGTCTCTTGTGCATATGGCAGCAGCGGACCGCAATTCCCGTCCCAGTGGGCGTGCACGAATTTCCCTCCCTCGTGCAACCGTTCGGTGCGACGCTGGTACACGGGCAGGACGTACTCCTCAAACAGCTTCGGCGTACAGGTACCGGCGTGGACATTATCCCCGTAGTTGATAATTTCAATCGGCGATTGGTTGATAACGTCAACAAGTCTATTCTGGGCGATTTCAAGCGCGTCGAAATAAGCTTTACAGAGATCCGGATAATCAACCA
>JAGXLK010000164.1 GCA_018334735.1 Planctomycetota bacterium
AGGAAAAACATTCCGGAGCATGATCCTGCGACGGGGGGACATCTCGGGAGGGATTTGGAGTGGGGTTCGTGGGGTTGGATGGGCTCTCGAATCCGCGCTTTGCCCATCACTTAAATTATAACAGGATTTGCCCCGATTTTAAGGTTTTGAGGCCGATATCGGGTGTTTGATGGGGTTTTGGGACAGATTCCACACAGGAAAGTTGCTTTAGAGTGTCGCGGTGCTTTAGCCAGCGACATTCTCAATACAAAAGCACAAGGTTGCTGCTTACCAAGGCGATGACAATGTCCCTATTATAATATATAATAAGGACTTACGTAATGGGAAGGGGTGGTCGGGGCGCCGGGATTCGAACCCGGGACTTCGTGCTCCCAAAGCACGCGCGCTAGCCAGGCTGCGCTACGCCCCGATCTTTCAGGTGAGAATACCGATTATAACTATTCTTCTGTCCGCGAACAAGCGGCTCAGGTCCACGAGGTACTTGCCGAACATACTTTTGATGCCCCACCAAAACATGTGTATTATAAATGTACTGTTTGCTGCTTACTCTCAAGTATTACCCGAAAAAATGGAGGATTGCATGAGTCAGACCGACGATAATTTGCAGAAAGCGTTCGCCGGAGAGAGTCAGGCTAACCGAAAATACACCGCTTTTGCTCGAAAAGCTGAAGATGAAGGGTACAAACAGGTTGCCCACCTGTTCAGAGCTGCTGCGGCTGCCGAAACTGTCCATGCGCTCAATCACCTTGAAGTCATGAGTGGAGTTAAATCCACCCTTGAAAACCTCAAAGAGGCTGCGCAGGGAGAGGCCGATGAGTTCGAAGAAATGTATCCGGCGTTTATCCAGGTGGCCGAAGATGAAGGTGAACCGGAGGCACGCCGAACTTTTGATTTCGCCAGCCGAGTCGAAGAGATCCATCACATGCTGTACAACCGGGCCGTCGACGCTGTTAAGAAAAATGAGGATTTGCCCGAAACGAAACTCTGGGTGTGCCAGGGCTGTGGTAATACCGTTGAGGGAGAGCCGCCGGCAGAGTGCCCGATCTGCGGCGCACCGCGTTCAATGTTCCTGGAAATCGAATAAGCCCTGCTCACGCTCCATAAAAAAAGCATGACAGTTAATTACAGGGAGATTTGTCTTGGAATTGCCAATCGGGGAGACAAAACTGGAACTTGTGCAGGGCGATATCACCGAACAGAATGTTAACGCCATCGTGAACGCGGCGAACAGCGGGCTCCGTGGAGGCGGGGGCGTTGATGGAGCCATTCACCGCGCTGGCGGCCCCGAAGTAATGGAAGAATGCCGCAAACTCGGGGGATGCCCTACCGGGGGTGCGGTAATCACCACCGCGGGCAACCTGCCGGCAGATCGTGTCATCCACACCGTTGGGCCTCGTTACAGAAATGGCAGTTCCGGTGAACGCGAGTTATTGGCAAGCGCATATCGGAGCAGTCTCGACGTCGCGGTTGAGCACGGCCTCAGGACGATTGCCTTCCCTTCGATCAGCACCGGGGTATACGGATATCCGATTGAAGAGGCCTCCCACGTTGCGCTGTCGGCTGTAACTCAGCACATCAAGGCACATCCGGACAGTTTCGATCTCGTACGTTTCGTGCTTTTCACAGAAGCCGACTACGCTGTCTATGCCACGGCGCTGGAGGAAATCAGCGGAACGTGTTGAACAGTTTGTAATGTTCCTGTTCGATCCCGGCGATGGCGCTAAAAATCTGCTTGATACGCGGTTCGGGGGCTTCAGCGGCGAAACGCATATACATCTTCACCGCTCGATCTTCGCGGTCATGGGATTGTTTCATGTTGAGTATATCATCATCGGTGCAGCTTTCGGGTTCGATATCCGGTTCTTCAACGCCGAGATGATCTGCCAGCAGTTCGAGATGTTCGCCTTCGTGTTTTCCCACGCGTTTGAAAATAGCCCGGACAACTTTACTCTGGGCCTGATCCGCTGCACTTTTATAGAATGCCACGTTGCTCATTTCAATTTGGATGGCCTCGCGGATGAATTCCTGTGAGGTTTCGCTCAATTCCATGCCATCATAATCGACATATTCGGCGGCCTCTGCGATGAAGCGGCCTTCCACTCCGCAATAGGGGCAACGGTCCGGGGTTTCGCTGCCAAGATAAGTCTCACCACAAATCAGACATCGCTGTGGTCTCATCATCAGATCCTTTCACAAGTAAGTAGAATTTGCCAAGTCGATCTACACTCTGAGCACATTCGAACTCGCAGTTTACACTAACATAAAATGAATTTGGTTACATCTGCCAGGCGCTATACTGCAGTGTAGATTTGCGTTTATTCCCATATAAATTCTACTGAATCACGGCCACAGAGTTGACTCAAAACTTAACTGGCCGTACAATTTGGTTAATGAGGGGATTTGGCCGTCAGGTCTCTCCCCGAAGTGGTTTTTTGCACCGATTGTGCCGCGGACGGCGGTATAGGGCCAAGCGGTATAAGGCGACAGCCGCCCTAAGAGCAAGAATAAGAGCACGACGGGAATGCCGGTTTGAGTGAAGACCAATTAGTCGCAATCAGATATGGTGCTATGGGAGAGGTGGAATATTTCTCACCTTCAGAAGAACGTGTAACTCCGGGCGATTGTGTCATAATCCGCACGAAGCGGGGTGTTGAATGGGGCAAAGTTGTAGCGCGGCAAAATGCTCCCGATGAAGAACCGGCTGGGCAGATACTGCGTCGGGCGACGCGTAAAGATACCTCCAAACAGAAAGAAATCCAGGAGGGAAAAGAGGAGGAAGAGTTTCAGGTCTGCCGGGAACTCATCGAGCATCACGAACTACCCATGAAGCTTGTAAAGGTAGAACACCTGTTTGGCAGCAACAAAATTATCTTTTTCTTCCTCGCCGACGGACGGGTTGATTTCCGAAATCTGGTTAAAGACCTTGCAAAGCGGTACCGAACTCGGATAGAAATGCGTCAGGTGGGTGTAAGAGATGAGGCGAAGCTTCTGGGAGGGTTTGGTTCATGCGGTCGACCTCTTTGCTGCCGGAAATTCCTCCGGGCTCTTAAGCCGGTTCCGATGAAAGTGGCCAAAAACCAGAAGTCAACTCTTGATCCCGCCAAAATCAGCGGTCGATGTGGTCGACTGAAGTGCTGTCTGAAGTATGAAAATGGGATATATAGAGAATTGAAAGCAAATCTTCCGCGTCCCGGGACAGGAGTTAGAACTCCGGCCGGGGACGGTGTCGTTGTCGGATACGAGATACTGAAGCAAACGGTAAATGTCCGCTTTGAGGATGACAATGAGCGGTCTGTACCCGTGGAAGAAATAGAAATCGTCGAAAACGAAAAGACTGAAACGCAATAGTCCTGAGACGCCATTTCTGAGACCGATGAAAGGGCGCGAATGTTCAAACGGTTACTGGCCACGCTAACCGGGGAACTTTATATACGCGGTTATGATATCGGAGACCCTATTTTCGAAGGGGCTTTCTCCAACATATACCGTTGCGTACGAACGGAAACCGGAGAGGAGGTCGCTCTCAAGGTCCTTACAAAAGCGGGGGAAAAAATCGCACGTCTGCTTGAGAATGATTCCGTCGCCCGTTGGGAAGGCCAACTGCTGAAAGAACTCGAACATCCCAACATTATAAAATGCCTCGAATATGGAACCGGCAAACATTATTGGCTCGCAATGGAATTCATTCATTCAAATCTTGGCGATTATATCGGGCGTTGCAACAACGAAGGGCAGGAAAACGACCTGATAAAGATTATTGAGCAGACTGTCAGCGCCATGGCATACATTCACAGAAAAGGTCTTGTGCACCGGGATGTCTGCCTGGGCAATATTTTATTAACGCCCGATAAAACTGTGAAATTAATTGATTTCGGCATGACGATACCCGCTGGTTCGAAGGTCGTTAAAGGCCGTGTTGGGACTCCAAGCTATATGGCACCGGAAATGATCAAACGCTGGCAGTATGAACCGGGAGCCGATATTTATTCTCTCGGCATCGTGATGTATGAACTGGTTACAGGCAAGAAACCGTTCTGGGGCGAAACGCAACACGCACGTATGACCAAAAGTTTGAACACGAAACCGACTCCGCCCAGCAACTTCATCGATCATTGCTCGGAAGATCTCGAAAAAATTATTCTCCGCTGCATGTCAAAGGACCCGCAGAAACGGCCTTCGGATGCCACAGAACTTGACCGTTCTATCTTCCTGCTTTGCAAAAAACGGGGGCTGGACTGAGAACTCCCGGCTTATCTCTCGATTACAATTACGTCTTTTATGATTTGCGTAGCAGCCCGATGAACTTATCCGAAAAGCCCTCGACGCAAATAGCCTGACCCGGCAAAACGGCAAAGAACACCGCACTTGACATTTAAGGGCCATCAACGTAAACTTCCACTTAGTCCCTCGCGGGGTGCGGACCATATTTTTCCGACCCGGAAAGCAAACAAGGGAGATTGATCCGTAATGCGTGGACGAACAATAGGAAAGATAGTAATTGGCGTTCTGGCCATCGCCCTTGCCATCCTGACCTTCAATTATATTCACAAGGTCGGACATGGTGAGCAAATGCACGAGGGTTTCCGAGCTATTGCCTTTGCCATACTGTCCCTCACAGCAACCACTGCGTATCGGTATTTCGAAGACTGATTTAAACTTATGGAACTGGTCTTCTCAGCAGGTATTGCTAACTGGCAGGTTTGATGGCTTTACTTTGCGGGCGCTTCCTGTGTTTCTGGTTCTTCTGCCTCTTCTTCGTTCGACTCTTCCTCAACATCTTCGCCAAATAGAGGTTCGGCTGAGATGATCTTGTTTTCTTCGGGTTTTGTTTTTCTCCCTTTTTTGGACTCGTAATGTCCACTCGAGCCATGTGAGTGTTTTTTCCCGGAGTTCATTGACGTCCCGCGAAAATGGCTACTGCCACGTAGCATTTCGTCCTGCACGGACTCCAACGCACTCAAAATAGTACTCTCCAGCCGGTGGAAAGAATCGTTAACCATCTGGCGAACTGACCCCTCCAGCTCATCTTCAAGCACCTGGAAGTCGTTTTGCAACTCCAACAACTGCTTCTTCAGATCATCAAGGTTACGGGCCACTTTTCGCGCATCTGAGGAACTTTCCCGTATTTCCGCCTGCAAGCTTTGCGTCGTCCCATCAAGCTTTTTTAAGCCCGCTTCCGCATTTTTCGCCGTTTTCGAGAGTAAAGTCAGAGATTCGTCCCATTCTTCCCGTTGATCCCGAAGTCGCTCCTCGAAATCGTCCCGCATTTGTTCAATTCGCCCATCAATTTCCTGATTTATCCCCTCAAGGTGCTTCCGGATACCTCTCATCCCGCCGCCCAAGGAGTTGATGCGTTTTGCAAAACTCTTCAGAGGCACCATAAAAAACAGACAATAGAGCGCAATGATCAGCGATCCAAAGCACAGAACAATCAACAAAATTGCCTGCCACATCGGGAATACAACCGCGCCGACCACCGGGACCATCTTTATGCCTCCATTTTATTTCGCACCGAGCGTTGGGCTAACCAGAATTACTGGTCCTGCTCTTTCTCGAAAGCGCGATGCACGCGCGTGAGACGCCGACCAAACACCACCAGCATTACACCGAGAACAACAATCATAACCACTTGAGCCCAGAGTTCTGAGCGGAAAAAAATCCCGAGAACAAAAAGACAAACGATCGCCAGCAGAATCAGGGCATCTTCAACGTAAATTGACAACTTCAGGCGCTGTTGCTCGGGATCTTGGTTTGCGCTTGACACGGGCTATCGTTTCTTTCCAACCTTATTTTTCAGAATAAATTATAAGCTTTCTTCTTATACGATAATACCACAGCTGTTCCCCACAAAGCGAGGGATAGATTATATTGTAGGCTGAAAAAGTCATTTGTCAACATATTGTGTACAGGCGGCCATTTTTCCGTCAGTTCGGGGGGCAATTCTCCGGTTAAAAAAATAGCGACTTGTGGGCAAAAGCGCTCCGGTACATGCCAGAGTTTCAAAAATCGTTTCTCTGCGTTGTCCTTATGCCGATTTCCCTGGTAAGATATTTATCGAGCATTTTCTGTCCGGGCAAAGATAGAGAAACTTTATGACAGTTGCAATAACCATTCCGCAGTTCGCGATGGCCGGCATTCTCTTCTTGCTTGGCTGTGCCGTTGGTAGTTTTCTTAATGTTTG
>JAGXLK010000165.1 GCA_018334735.1 Planctomycetota bacterium
TCCGTGTTCACAATGATGTCAGCCCCGGCCGCCAGACATGCTTCAAGCCCTCTGGACCATGCATTGGCAAGACCTTTATTGATCCCAAGATCAAGAATATGGTCAACTCCCTGTTCACGGGCAACCTGTACCGTAGCGTCCGTGCTGCCATCGTTAATCACCAGCGTTTCAATTTCATCAATGCCAGGAATTTGCTCGGGCAAATCTCCAAGAGTTACCGGCAGTGTTTCCTCCTCGTTATAACAGGGATCTGTATGATCAGTTTCACTAAAGGTTCCCCTTACGACTGACTAATGGAGTAGGCTAATACAAGTTTAGCAACAGATACCGATCCTTTGCAAATACCGATGCACAAAGCGGACAGATAACAAAAAGTGCTTATTTCCCCTCTGTCACACCAAAATTCCCCGGTCGCGATTTCTGAATTCTCTCGGCTCCGTATGACAACCGTTCGAGAAGAAGCAAAATATCGACCCTGCACCAACCTTTAGCTGCCCCACAGCCTTGTGGAATGCGCCCCTTGCCAGATATCTGAAGAATTGTTATCCTCCATCCCCTGTGACCGTTATCACTAAAAAATCATTCCTTCAAAATATTGCGGTACCCAATGCATCAAGGAAAAATCTCTGCAGCGCTCTCGTTTCCTGCTCTTCAGGAATCTTTTTTGCGAAAAATAGAGAACGATCTGGGTGGCATAGACAGACCGATATGGGTAATATGCCCGACGAACCTTTTGCAACAACAGCTCCAACGTGCGCTCGCTCAAGCCACAGACGGGATTATGGGCGTGCGGTTTCTGACATTGCGGGATGCTGCTCGCCGGCTGGCTTACGAAAATCTCATAAAAACCAGGGGCATTCCACTTCCAAACGGCTCTGCTGAACTGGTAATAGAAAAGAGCCTGGGAAAACTATCAAACGATTCATACTTCGGCTCTTTTCAAGAGTTCTCCGGCAGCGCACGGACGATCCACCGTTCTATTGGTCTGCTCCGGAACTGTTTGTGGACGCCGGAACGCCTCGCCAGAGCCGCCGAGCTTTGTCCCGAAAATAATCAGCACGCACGTCAACGTCTGCAAGAACTCGCCCAGCTTTGGGAATCTTTCCGGTCTTTCAAAAAAGACGCCGGTTTTTTCGATCAGGATGATCTTCTCTGGTATGGGGCTCACCCGCAACAAACTCGAGATCCTGATGAAGCCATCCCCGTCCTTCACATTTACGGTTTCTACGACCTTACGCCACTACAGGCCAGATTCGTAAGTCGGCTAATAGCAAATGCGCAGCGAACGACAGCTTATCTTCTCTACAGCGAGAGAAACGGCGATGTTCCCCGCGGCTTCCGATACGCCACTCCAACTGTGGACTTCTTTCGTAAACTGTTCGGCTCCCGGGAAATTGATTTCTGTGCTGAGGATTCCGATAAATGCGACCTCTCAAGGCTCAGGAAAAACCTTTTCCCGGACATTACGAAAAACAAATCGCCTGATGTCGATCACGAAACGCCCCCTGTCTTTGAGGCCGATGGCTCGGTCCGACTCATACATTGTCCCGGCGAAACAGCCGAAGCTGAAGAAGTGTCCAGGTCCATTCTCCGGATGTTCAAGAAGAAGCAAAATTTGACTGTCGGCATACTCACGAGAGATTCCAAAGAGACAGCAGTCGAATTCGAAGAGGCCATTAACCGGGCCAGTCTCAGCTACTATATGAGCGAGGGCCGGCCCCTCATTGGCGGAAAGGCCGGTCGTATCGTGCTCGGGTTAATCGAACTCGCCAACGGAGAGGCCACCCGCTCCCAGGTACTGGAACTTCTATCGATCGCCGCCCTTGATCTTCCAGCCGGCCTTCACGCAACCGCTCTCGATAAAATATCCCGGAAAGCTGGTATCGTCCAGGGCTGGGAAACCTGGTCAGACCGATTCAAAGAATTTCAAGCGAAACAACTTCAGAAAGCAAACAGCGAGATCGAGGAGGAGAAGAAGCAATCGCTGCAGCGAGAAGCCGAACTTGCTTCTGTTGCAGCAGAATTTCTGGACTCCTTTCTCGAAGACGTACGGAAGTTAAATAATATCTCAGATTGGGATACGTTGTCCGAACACCTGGCAAATCTTACACGGCGTTGCGTCGCACCGGACACAGAAGCCCGGCTTGAAATCTTAAAAAGTGTCCGAGAGCTGGCTTGTCTCAACAGCACGGATGTGCCCGCGGATCTTCTAAAAGCACGCAGAGCGCTCCAACAAAATCTCTCCCAAAAAAACCGCCATAACGCCCGTTTCCAGCACAGTTCCGTAACTTTTACAAGTATCATGGGATCGCGAGGAACAATCCACGATATTGTGATCGTCCCCCGGATGGTGGAGAAAAGTTTCCCGCGACAGATACCTGCCGATGCCATACTCGACGACTTTCTCCGCCGCACAATGAACAGGCTGGCGGGTAAGTGCGAGGCTGGATCGTTGCCTCTGCGCGAGGAAAGAGCAAAAGAAGAAAGGTACCTGTTCCGAATTGCACTTGGATGCGCACGGCGTGGGGTCATTCTCTCATGGCCCCGTATCGAATCATACACCGGCCGCCCCCGTATTGAGTCAAGATTCATCGGGCAGAGTTGCGAGGCTATTCTGGGGCGTTCTGTGAAATCAGAATGGATTGCTGAAGGAAACCTGGGACAACTTGTCAAACGGGTCTGCATGGAAGCGCCCGGCCAGCCGGAAGATGGCCTTGACGTTTGGGAATATGATCGCCAGGTATATGAACTTGCCGACCAGGAGGAAGCTACAGCATACAGTTCCGCCATCTCCCAGCATTATGAACAGGCCAGTCGTATGGAATCTCACCGTTGGTCTCCTGAACAATTTGGGCGGTGGAGCGGGGCTCTAACTGATGGTGACACTTTGCATCAAGTAATGGAAAGCCACGCTCTATTTCATCAACAAATCAGCCCGACCCGTCTTGAAACCTACGCAAAGTGTCCACTCCGCTATTTCTTGAGGTACGTGCTCGGCGCCGAAGTCCTGGAAGTCCCGGAGGAAGAAACCGAAATTCCCGCTCTGGAATGGGGTTCACTCCTTCACGATCTCTATTGCGAGGTTTATCGCGATCACCTCGCCGGCACGCAGTTGCGCTCGCTCGATACCGCAAAAATCGAAAAAATTGTTGCGAAGGCATCGGAGGCACTGGATAAACTGGGAGCAGTCTACGCCCGGTCCCACCCGGCCGCATGGTCCGCAGCGAGATCCCGAGCCCTCACACAACTCAGACGTGTGATCACATACGAAAGCGAAAACAATGTCGAGGCCCTGCCTCGCCGGTTCGAATTTGCGTTCCAAAAGGTTAATTTTGCCCTGGACCAGGATGGGAAAAAGACCATCACGTTGTACGGGCGGGTCGATCGCATAGATCGGTTGAAAGGCGGGGGGCTGCAGGTAATCGATTACAAAACGGGAAGTAAAAGAGGGTATCGCAAAAATTCTCTCGAAGGAGGAACTCAACTCCAACTTCCGCTGTACCTGCTTTGTACATTAGAAACTCTCCAGGAAAAAGAAGGGCGCGCCAAATATTTTTTCACCCGCGAGTTGAAATTCCTGGACGAGTTCACCGCAGAAAGTCTCACTGATAATATCGAAAATCTGCGCCGAGTCGTGGAATTAATACTGGCCGGGGTGCGCGCGGGCGAATTTTTCCCCGTTCCCCACGAAATTTTCCAGGGCAAGGGCAAATGCGACCGCTATTGCCCATTCCGCACAGTATGCGGGCCGGCGGGGGCAGAACTGGCCGAGATAAAATGGCAGGCCGGAGACCGACAGCAACAGAAACGCCTGCGGGAACTCTGGCAAATCACCTGAGTTTCACTCCAGAGGATCGCCCCAATCCGGCACCTCCAGTAGTTCTCCTCCCGCGAGTGCACTTTTGTGAGCCATCAACCCCGGAGCCATAAAGCGCACCGCCTGCCAGACGTTGATCCGGGGCAAACGATCGTTGACAATAGAATCGACGAACTCGTGGACAAGATAGGCGTGGGAACCGCCATGGCCCCCCAGATCCTCAGCCAATTCGTCAGGAATCGGTTCCCGAAATGCTGTGGTATCCACTTCTTCGACCCCCTCGGTCGTTAGCCAGCGCTGTCCGCCAAAATCTGACTCAAACGAACCTTCCGTGCCGTAGATGCGGAACGTTTCCTGACATGGTGTTGCCAGACGTCGCATCTCGGCATGTCGCATTGTTGCACCGTTGCTCAACCGGTAAAGAGCTATCTCATCGCAGAATAAATTCCCGCTGAGAGTATCTTCTCGCCACCAATCGTCACCGGGATTTTGATAGCCCTGCGCGGAGACATGCGTGACATGAGCCCCCATAATTGAGAGAACGCCACCGGTAGAATGAGTGGGATAAAACATCGGGATACCCCCGGTTTTATCCGGACCGAATCGGTCCCCCCACCGATTTTTCGCCACGTCAACAAGTCCATGCGAAAGATCGTGGAAATACTCTCCCTCGGCGTACACAAAATTCCCGAATTCTCCCGCGGCAGCTTTTTGGCGGCAAAACATTGTTTCCGGGCGGAAGAAGGTTGTCTCCCCAAACATATATTTCATGCCGGTCCGTTCGGCCGTCTCCACAAGCTTATCGCAGAGATCCAGTGCTTCATCCGGGTTGTCGTGGGAATATACCGGAGGTACCGCGCTGTAAACGTGTTTCCCGGCTTCCATCGCCTGGATGCATTGTGGGCCGTGCAGCCAGTGCTGGGTTATGATGGAAAGAGCATCCAGATCGCTCTCACACACCGCCTCAAGACTGGGATAGGTCTCTTCAATACCAAATTGTTTGGCTTTCTGCACCAGCCGTTCGGCGTTAAGATCACAAAGCGCCACGCGGTCCACCTGAGGGTGTTTCTGATACAATTCCACAAAAGCGCTTCCAAAACTTCCGACTCCGACCATTCCGACGCTGATTCCCATCGCTCTTCCTCCGCAGTTTTGTTCCAGAAAGAGCATAACCGGATTGATGGAGAGAATCCAATTCAACGTCGCCGAGTACATCCTGCGGTTCTGTCCCAGCACACAAAAACGGCTGACGAAAAACACCGGCTCCGCCTCGGCGATGCGGACCGACAGCTACCTGGCATTTTCCGGCATTTGTCCGCCTCAAGTCCCCCTTCGTCCGCCTGAACGGACTCAGCTGAACTCGAGTCTCGCGGTCCCGCGAGCGGACTGGACTTCAGCCGGAGACTGGAGTTCAGAACGCGGTCGACAAGCGGGCTTGCAAGCTTACAGAATCACTGACACTAAACGAGAGGTTCATATTACGACAACCTCTAAAGACTTTTCCGAAGGAAACTTAAGGAATTTGCGCTTGCTGCAATGGGAACAGCCCCCGGAATTTTCGCGAAATGCCTGACTACCAGAACTCGCAGGGACCCACACCGCATATTCCTCGGCGAGGACGCTTGAAATATCGGGATCGGCGCGTTATAAGACAAAGTCCTGTGGAGTCCATTTAGATTTTGAAGGAGGACATCATGCCAGAAGTTGAGAGATTATCAGTACCGAGAGACACATCGGCGGAAGGCGTTACATTCGGCGTGTGCGCCACAAGCGATCCGCGCGTTGACGAAGAAGCGCGAGAACGTGGCGTCAATATCATAGAGATGGTCGCAGAAATGGTCGCTGACGGAGTGAAAATGCCGGGCGGCGAACCCGTCGACGTCGTGTATTCGGATATGTTGATCGATGGCGAAAAACAGGCCGACATAGTGGCTAAACAGTTCCAGCGGGCCGGTGTCGACGCCATCATCTGCGCACCGGATACGTGGGCGTTCCCCCAGCTTACTCTGATCAGTCTGCTGAGCCATTTCCCCGAGGATATGCCGGTTAACGTAACGTGCGGCAACAGCGGGCCCAAACCGGGTGTGGTCTACGCCCATGCCGTCAACGGGGCCCTTGCGCAGAGCGGACGCCTGACGACCCTGAATGTCGGGACCTGGCCGGATACGGGTATGAAACCGAAAATGACGACTGAAACTGCGGACGATCTGATTGATTGGTGCTATGCGGCGCTGACATACGTCGGATTACAGGGCAGAAGGGTTGTGATATTCGGTCATGATTCCATGGGTATGGAAACAGCCCTCCCCCATGTCATACCGACCCGAAATACGTTCAATCT
>JAGXLK010000166.1 GCA_018334735.1 Planctomycetota bacterium
ACGAGGGAACCAAAATGCGGGAGAGAATGTGGTGAAGATAATGAAAAGAACACATATCGTCGCGCTGGTGGTCGCCGGACTTGTTGCTTCAAGCGGTTGTATGATTTTCTGTCCAAAACCGTCTCCGGAAAGAAGTACAGCGTTCGGCAAAGTTGAATTTCTCGACTTCGCGGCGTGTCGACGTCTGAGCGTGGTGGAACAGACCGTGGAACGCAACAAACTGGGCAATCTCGTCGTGAAAGTCGAGTGGTTCAACAAGGCCACCAAACCGTTCAAGGGGCGGGTGCAGGTTGCTTTTTACGATAAGGAAAAGAAGAAAGAAGCCGGGGCATACCGCTGGGACCGGCATCGATTTTCTCCGGGACACTCAACGGTCGAATGGGTTTCCCGTACACCGGAAGCTGTGCGATACCTTATCCAGGTGCGTAAAGCACACTGAAAAGGGCGAGAAGTACACTGGCAATTCCATTTGTTGGCGTTCGTGCTACTTTTGCGTTATATATTTGTGTATAATGTCGGTGGATGATACCATCAGGCAACTGATCGTTTAGACGGAGAGCTAAAATGGCTAAAAATTATTCCCAGGTCGGCGTCGTCCGTGGCAATGATGAAGGGAAAAAATGGTTGTTGAAACCATCCGATTACTACGACCTGGGGCGAAGTTCTAAAAATCGGATTCCTTTAAAGGATAAAACTATTTCCAAACGCCACGCCTTGCTGGAATGCCTCGACGGGATATGGTTCATCCAGGATCTGGGGAGTCGCCACGGGACGTTTGTCAATGAAGAGCAAATCGAAGAACGAAAAGCGCTCTTTCACAAAGACGTGATCCGGCTGGGAAAGACATACCTCGTATACGGAAACGTGGAAGAAGGCGCCGTGATCAATGACACACCGGAGGAAGATAAAGAAGGTTCTCCCGACGAAGAAGACGAGGAAGCTGACGAAGAGCAATAGAAGGACTTAAGCCGATATTTCAAGCGCTCTCCGCTCAAGCGTCTTTAATATCTACCCAGACAGGACTCGACCACGCAATTTCGCCATCGACCTGTTCCACCCGCACGTAATACCAGTGCCGCCCTTGAGCTTCTCCATCAACCCAGCGGATTTCCCGGTCGAGACCCCCGCCGTCTGAGCGGTGAACGCAGTTCCCGTCCCGTATAATCTCGACGGACTCGATAGGGCGGCAGGTGTGAATTTCCGAGACGACAATCGGCTCAGGTGTTGTTCCTGTACCCCCCATGGAAATTCCAGAAACAGCGAAATCAAGCAAAATCCTGGCCCCTGTGGTCGCGTAAGTCCTTCGATTCCGCAAAGCGGATATGAGTTCTTCCCGGCTCAATTCGTCCATAACCGCTCCCGTAATCCCGCACTTATACTGAAGCGGGGCGGCAAAGGTATGAGGGCGTTTGCCGTTACCCAGGGGATCCTGAACCGAGAAAAAGAGACGTCCTTCGTGACAATCCCCGCCTCCCGTAAAGCCTAATACAGCACCGTTTTGCAACAACTCACAGGCCAGCTCCTCGAAAATCCCCCACATGGAGTAAATCTCGATAAACCGCTCCACGTCCGGATTATGCGAATCCCAGAAATCGCCCGTATGACCGGTATGGGGCCCGGCGACAATGGCCTCGTCTCCTTCAAGTTCACCATAGACCGGACCGATATCGCTGGTGGGTTGATACATCCCTCGGAAAAGTTTCAGTCTATCGCGCGAGGTGTAAATGTTCCGATGCCCCTGGTTTCCGGCCCATTCGTAACCGATTATCGTGCAAAATCGGCCCGTTTCATTGAAAGAATTTATCACATCCTGCATCCATTCCCACTGATTATCCGTATAGTAGCAGGCATGGTCGGCCGGCGCGGCAAAATCCAGGACGCTCACTTCGCGAGCCCATCGCAACATCCGTCGAAAATCGCCTGACCCATCGCTCATCTCCGAGTGGGCGTGAATCTCGCCCCAATAAATGTTCGGAAAAGAAGCATCCGGACATTGCAAATGGAATGGATTGCTCACGGCTATTTCATCGCCGTTGTCCTTCCGGCACGCCCGAACGCGATAAACTCCTGGATCCAGATCCGGCAGAGGTACCGCAAACCTGTAATTCGCCGTGTAATGTCCCGACGCATCCCCGAGAGGAATGTTATCGTTTCCCTCAAGTGTCAGTTCAAAATCGTACGGCAGGGGGGTAGCAGCAAGATTCCGATAGGCGTCCGTAATGATTCCCACCAGCTCAGCATTTTCGGACGAAGAGCGTCTTCCGGGCATAAAAAGGTGGAGTTTCATCGGAGAATCCGGGACAAATCGGACCGTATGACCGCCCTTTTTCTCGGGTACAACAAAAATCTCTCTGTCGCGCCGGGCAATCGCCGCCGATAACGGGGGAAGTTTCGAATACCAATACCGGCGTTCCACACATTCGAACAGCGAATCAAATAAATACGTAAATTCTGTCCTGTACTGAACCCGCACAGATGAATCCGGCGGAATCCCGTCCGGAGCCTCCAATAACACATCCCATTTCTCATGGGATTCCGGGGAACCACCGCTCCAGATCGCGCGAATCGGGAAATCCGCATCTACGATCTCGAACGCCCCGTCACAATCCCCATTTTCAATCTCCGGTTCGGCAAACGCCTTTGGAACCGTGAAACGGATCAACATCGAAGAATCAAACCCTTTGTGCGGCCCCAGCCACAAAACCGTAAAAACCGTCGGGGTGCCCACCACAATTGTCGATGGAGAGATCAGTGTCCGGCCGACATCCGTCCGATCGATCCCGAACAGGGCCCGTCGCGTCTCCGCAATCGAGCCGCGTGGCTGATCCTCAAGATTTTCAGTAACCAACAGGTAAGACTCATCCTGCTCGTCAGCCTCAATCCCATAGATTCGGGCATGTCCAAATCCCCGCATTTCTTCCGTTTGCCCCGGCTCTGTCATTCCAAGATCATACCAATCGTCATTCGATGAGCTCCCCTGCGGGAGAAATTTAAAATGATCGATCATGACCCGGGCGTCTTCCGCTTTTGTCTTCAGCCACAAGCGTAAGGGCTGTTTTGCTCCGCCCCGCGGCAGAAAAAACACGAGATCGCAAAACTCCGATCCGGGATAGTTCGAGGCATCCGCGATAGGGTAGATCCGATCGTAGTGAACAGGGATTGACATTTCTTCACTCATTTTCAATCAAAACCCCGGCTTTTTACCGGGAATACTCCAAAAGAAATCAAAAAATTATTCCATCCGGCCTGACGGCGAGGACGTCGGCCAGCAGGGCACCACGAAGGTGCCAGGGCTTGAGCTGCAAGATTTTCCGCACAGAAATAATACGTCCGATAATATATATTATGTATTATTGCTGGTCTTTTTCTCCCAGCGGCCGGGGCTCTCGCTTCGGTGCTTCTACTCATCCAGATCTCCAGAGCTCCATTCCTGGATCAAAAGCCGACATTTCAAAACGCGGATAAAGCCGGCGGCAAAATGTTTTGCGCGTTCGCCCCCGATGTGCCGATCGGCATTTCGGAATGCTGAGGTGGCGCAAAAAATTCTCCGCCGCCCCGGGCTCGCCAACTTTATTCCCTGTTTTTTCAATCAAAATCCCCGCCTTTTGACCAGAATTCTCGTCGAAATCGACGAAAAGTGCCTGTTTGAGCGGTAAATCACTATAAAACCTTATGTAACAACGAAATACAACAAAAGACCATTTTCCCGGTCAAAAGGCCGCCTTTCCGATAAGAATTCTGCATCTTGTGCCATCAGGATTGAAAAAGCTTGAGATTTTAAGAATTACTTTGCGAATGTGCGACGACGAACCCGCTCCCTCAACGCAGATCTCTCGAGGTCGCGCGGAGCTCCGTTTGCAAAATCAAACTGCTGCGAAACTCAAACCGAGTCACGGATATTTTTCAGAAACCCGACCGAACGCTCGAGTGTCTCCAGGGGTTCACCGGTGAGCCCACACTCAAAAGCCATGTAACCTTCGTAGCCGATCTCTTTGAGCGCGGCAAACGCAGATCGGAAATCAGTGTGACCCGATCCGGGTTCCGTACGCGTGCTGTCGGCAAGATGCACGTGGACGATTTTGTCGCCGGCGAGCCGAATACTTTCCGCCATGTCAGGTTCTTCGATATTCATGTGGAACAAATCGGCCATGATGCTGAGTCCTTCGGGATTACCCGCCAGCTCGCAGATCTCCAATCCATCGGCAAGACTGTTGAGCAGATGCGTTTCATAGCGATTAAGCGGTTCGAGAATGACATTTGTTTCGTGATGGTGAGCCACCGGAGCGATCTGACCACAGATCGCGCACAGAATGTCTTTTTCCATCGAAACAACGTCATTCAGCGGCCACGGGTCTGTTATCTGCGGCGCCCCGAAAATTGGGACCAGAATTGGCCCACTCGCGTTGAGTGCACCGGCAACACGCAATGTTCTTTTGTATCCTTCGACCGCTCTTTTGCGCTCGCTGGCGTCCTCTGCAAGAAACGACATGGGCTGACCGCCGCAGATACTCGAGACTTCAATGGACGAATCGGCAATAATCGATTTTACATCTTCGAGCCTGGCAACCAGGCTTTGTCCACCGGCATCATCAAATCCGGCGTTGAGTTCAACGGCCTCGAAACCGACCTTGACGAGGTTTTCAACCTTCTCCTCAAAACTGTCGCCCGGTACCAAATTTTCCTGACAAGCTATCTTCATAACATACTCCTGTAAGATGTTGTTCAGAAAGCGTTTACATCACATTCACAGTGTCACTTTGTTCGGCAATCTCATTCTGCCTTATGGTTCAATAATTGCTTTAATCACACCGTCTTTGTAGTCACGAGCCGTTTCGAAAGCCTTTTGTGCTTCATCCAATGAGAAACGGTGCGTGATCATTGCGTCGGCATCAAACCCCCCCAAGGCCACAGTGTCCAGGGCGTCATCGGTTTTATTGAGGCTTCGTCGCCCAAAAATGATCTGCAGTTCTTTCCGCCGCGCAGAATCGACCGCGATTTCAGCAAAACCGGCGGGGGGAATACCTTCGATAATGGCCAATCCGTGGATTCGCGGCAATTGGGCCACCTGCGCGATAGCATCAAGCTGGCCGGCAGCTTCCACCGCAACATCGACCCCCCTGCCATTGGTTTGCTCTTCGACAAAGTCGACAAAATCCTGGTCGGAGACGAGGCATGTTTCGTCAGCACCCAGTTTCGTGGCGGCTTCGAGCCGTTCCTCACGTTTTTCAGCGACCATTATCGTTGAGGCACCCGTTCTGCGCGCGGCAAAGGTTGTGACCAAACCAATGGGACCGGCACCGATAATCGCATATTCTTCGCCACCTTCGGGTTGAATAAGGTTGTCAACGATGTGAAGGCCGATCGCAAGCGGTTCGGCCAGTGTTGCTTCAGGGAAACCCAGGTGGGCTGGAATTGGGTGGAGCTGAGATTTATGAACGACGTAGTATTCTCGGAGACATCCCGGGACCCCACCGGAAGCGGCAAAATCAACATTGGGACAGACGTTGAACTCGCCTTTTTTACACCATTCGCATTCCCCGCACGGTTTATCCGGCGCGATGCCAACCCGATCGCCCACTTCAACGTTTTCGACCCCTACACCGAGTTCGGCAACTTCCCCGGAGAATTCGTGGCCGAGTATAAACGGATAAACCGTATCGGCCTCATGATCGCGCATTCCGGCGAAATAATGCGTATCTGATCCGCAGATACCCACGGCTCGAACGCGAATCACAACTTCATTTTTTCCCGGTGTCGGTTCGGGCTGTTCCTGAATTTCGATTCGATCAGGTTCGACCAGCACGGCAGCTTTCATTGTTATTTCCTCTTAGTGAAGATCAGTTTCAAGCGAAATCGAACGCTGCATCTTACAGTTTTTAAATCCGGATAACAAGAAACCGTAATCGATGAGCGGCCACGCCTGTTCGTTGCCGTTTGGGAGCCATTATTAACCGAAAAATGCACGTTGGGCTCGCCCGTTTGGAGATAGTTGGTAGTGAACCGAAAAGCAAATTGGAGTTAGCTTATTCGGTGCGGTTTCGCCACATCGCGTGCAGAATCTTCACCCACCTGGTGCCCAAACACCTCAGCGCATGGTAGTGACCTTTGCCTTCCTGCTTTTTGCGTTTGTAGTAGTCATAAGCCCAGCAGT
>JAGXLK010000167.1 GCA_018334735.1 Planctomycetota bacterium
TCGAGGTTGTGCCACCAGTCGGGTATGCCGGAATTATCGACGTGGGAATGATAATCGACGTTGCCGCTTACGTACCCCCGGAACTCATCGAATCCGTGGTGGAGAGGGTTGAATCTCTTTTTGTAGCCGAGGTGCCATTTTCCGAAGACCCCCGTGGCGTAGCCTGAACTCTTGAGTGCTTCGGCGACGCTGAATTCTTCCGGGTCAAGGCCGGTTTGACGCGTCTCCCCGCTGACGAAAATAACACCTTCCAGCCCGCTGCGCTGCTGGTATCGTCCGGTTATCAAAGCGGCCCGGGTCGGGGTGCAGACGGCGCCGTTGGAATGATAATCCGTGAAAGTCAGGCCGTCGGCCGCGAGCCCATCGATATGGGGCGTTTCAATGGTCTCGCTTCCGAAACAGCCCAGATCGCCGTATCCAAGGTCGTCGGCCATGATAAAAATAATATTGGGGGATCTGTTATTGTCGGGCAAAACGGATTCTCCTTGTCGGTTTTCTAAAGGATGCAAGGTCAGGTCTGAGATTTGCAAATCGATAATGTAAAGGGCGTTACTTTAGTGCCGGCCGAGGCCCGCGTCAAGATCATGGCCAGAGGTTTAGATTGGAATCTCGAATGTGCGGATTGGGACAATGGAGACTCGATTTCAGCTGAGCCCGCCGTTGGCGGGCGAAGGGGGATTTGAGGCGGACAAATATCGGAATATGGACCACCAGGGGACGGGATATGGGCCCGCGACACCGACTCTGTCTTCGAAAACCCTCTGATCCGAACCATCTTTGGATTTTCAACCCCCTTATCCCGTCCCGGGAAACATTGACCGCGTTCTGAACTCCAGCCCCGCAGGGCGGTGCTGAAGTCCAGTTCGCTCACGGGTCTGGGGCGTTGCGCGCTTACAAATCCGCCTGTTCCGCTGGAGTGGGGTGTTGTCGACTCGAGGGAATGCACGCTCAAGCTTCAGCTCACCTGGGCCGCGCGGCAACAGATCATTTGGCCGTGCAAACCACCTGATCTTTGCTCCGCACGTAGATCACCGTGGACGATTCGGCGGGTTTTTCCACGTTCATGAAAGCTTCTTCGTCCCCCCACAATACCCATTCAATATCGGTTTCAAGACGTTTGAGCGGAGCGCCGGAACTTTTTTTGACGGTGAGCTTATTTTTCGACGATGCGATTCGGATGAGACCCTCTGAAGTCACCGCGATTCCGTTTTCAACCGCTCTAACATCGTCGAGTCCCTTTTCGCAAAGGACGTTGAAACCGTTCAAACTGGCCGCGTGAGGTCCCTTCCACCCCGGGGCCGTCAGGGCAGCACTGCGGCCACCGCCCACCTCTGGATTGACATCTCCCGTGAGCAAGTCCAGTCCCGGATACTTTTTCTTATCGCTGACTGATCGGTAGTACGGCGTGCAGGCGGCCGCCGTGATATCTCCGGTTCTGCCGACTTGATGCAGGATCGGGTTTTTCAGAGCCAAACCTGTTTGGTGGTCCCGATGAAGCCGGTTCATAATTTTTCGTAGAAATTGGGGATGTTCTTGCGACGCGCTTTCCAGTCCGTCGAAAATCACGCAGCCCTGGTATTCGTCGGCAGCTTGCCAGAGAACGACGACGTGCTGATCTTTGTTTGAAAGAAGAGGGTGCATGTTGCCGTCTTTGATTTTGAAAGAGCAGCGCAACTTAGCCTGAGATACTTCGACCGATGTGCCAACGGCCGTGGTGAGGCGGTGTTTTTTGAGTTTCGGTTTTTTCGCGCTCTCACAGGTCAGTTTCTCGCTCCAGGGCCAGCCCTCAGTGTTCGCAAACCAGCCCGGGTTGATGTACAAGATGCCCTTCTGAGTCTTCAGCCATCGCAGGAGTGATTCGCGGGCGGTTTCTGATACATTTTGCGGATTCCTGAGAACGATGAGGCGGTATCTTTTTAGCTCCAGCCGACCGCATTTGTTGACGTCGCAGAGGAAATCGTATGTTTCGGGGATCGC
Source organism: Planctomycetota bacterium (assembly GCA_018334735.1). The sequence continues at coordinate 1,978 of JAGXLK010000167.1, forward strand.
CATTCCGGGGACAAGCGGATAGGGCGTTCTCGGCCGTGTCCATACGCTGACGCCGGGTCGCACAGCGAGGACGGGCGGTTGAGGGGACATTCGGGGAAGTCCCTGGAGGATGCGGGCACAATCGTAGACGTATTTCTGGTAGATGCAGAAACCCCGGACGAAACTTTGTTTTCCGGTTTTGATTTTTTGGGCAATTTCTTCCTTCCGTCGGGCCGCCTCTTCTTCCTTTTTCTCGGCGTCCAGATCCAGAAGCGTTTCTTCTTCCTCGGGTTCATCAACGATCGTGTCGGCATCGGGGGTTTTGACTTCGGGGGCGTAATCTTTTTCGGCCCCCCTCCAGGCGTAGTTGATGGCTTTCTTCAAAACTGGGCTTTCCCGGCCAATATCTTCGACAAGAACGGGTACGCCGACCATGCAGCCGGTTTCCCGACGATCAAAATCTTTTTTGACGAAGATCCAGATGCTGAACCAGCCGGGATCCGCTCCGGCAGCATAGGCGCTGACCGAATCGGCCCATGCGCGGCGGCCCCTGGTATCGATAAGATTCTCCGGCATCTTTTTTGTCCGTCTCACCGCATTCATTTCATATCCCCCAATCCCGAGGCTCAGCCAGATGACGGGACGCTCGGGCCAGAGCGTTCGGTATCGGCGGACCATGTTGTATACGGAGTTCCGGTTGCCGGCTTTGTAGTGGTAAATGCCGCCCACGTCGAATTTCCACCGGTGGTCGGCCGGAGTAGGACCCGTGCCGTGAAGAGCCTGACCGGGCAGGAACGTCGCGACCTGGATCCCGGGTCGGAGTCGTCCGTAGCGCAGATGCACGTACCGGTAGAGTTCGTTGAAACCGTCAATGGACCGTTCCAGTGCCCACTTTCGCCAGAGGTGCTTCTGGGAGGAACTCAGATTCCCGATCTGTCCGTCTATTTTCGCCCGTTGAATCCCTTCTTCGCGGCAGAAAAGCCGCCAGCCGTCCTCCCAGATGGTCGCCGTGCGAAGGTTCATCGTCTCTTCCCCGAAGACGATACCGTCGATGTAAGGTAGATTTTCGGGAGGAATCTCATCCTCGATTCGGAGCCAGAAAAGGTCCCGCCAACGGCGGTTCAGGGCCACCATGCCGGGCTGGCCGACGGCGCTCACGCGACCGAACTGGATTTTTCCGGCTTCCCAGGCGCGTTTCCAGTTCTCACCAACATTGACATTCAAATTGTAATAAGCCGTGAACGGGGAACTCGCGGCATCCCAACCGTGTCCGCAAAGCCAGGTCTCGACGTTCTTCTCTCCGACTCTGTGGGCTGCCGTTGGGCGGGGTGGCAAGGGATTGCCAGTGGCCCGGGCCAGCGCATCCTTGAAATAACGTTTTGTGGCGCGGTCGGTCTCATTTTCGGCCAGCTGTTTCAATTCATTGATATGGTTTTTGGCGGGTTGTTGCGCGAGAAGGGCGGCAGCGTGGAGTCGTAGCCAGCGGTATGGCGAGCGGGCCGCCGAGAGCAATTTTACGGTAACGGTTTCCGGCGACTGTTGGGTAAGCTTTTGCAGGGCAAACGCTCGGACATGAGGATCTCGGTTCTTCGATGCTTTCACGAGTCCTTCAAGTGCCCATGAGCTCTCGTCTTGCGCGAGGCGGGCAATGATTCGTTTTCGGATGTACGGATGTTCGGTCTCGAGATCGAACAACAATGCCTGCTGCGTATCGTCTGGCCGGAAAGGACCCAGCGCAATGCGTGCCTGTCGTCCCACCGGACCACAGGGATCATCGGTGAGGAATTTTGTTTTTTCGAGCAGTTTGGCCGAAGCCTTTTCGGGGAAATCATTCAGGAGTGCGAGGACAACTTTCTCCCGCGGATCGTCGAGCATTTTGAGGAGTCGTTCGGGGCGCCTGGCCTGGAGCCGAACCAGCGCCCGTTGCGCGGGCACTCGCACCCCCGGATTGCCCTGGCGGGAAAGCTCAGTCAACAGGGGAATGTCTTGAGAAATGGCGGATTCAGCGAGGCTCTTCACGGCCACCGGATCAGGTTGTTGGTCTTTTGCAAGCACGCGCCGGGCCATTTTCCGGAGGCGTTGTGTATTTTTTTCGTTTCTCTCGAGGCCACCAATTGCGCCGAGGGCGACGGAGACGTTCTTATCCTCCGCAAGTTTTTTCAGGGTCTGCTGAACTTCAGCACCCTTGCAATGCTTCAGCGCTTCGGCGGCCGCGAGGCGAATACGGGGTTTTTCATGTTCGGCCGCGGCGATCGCGATCGGTCGGGCTTTTTGGGGGCGGACGGCGGCCAGAACGCGGAGAGCGCCGGTCTGACCTGGGATGGCATCTACTTTTTTCCCTCCGGATCCAGCCGTTGTGCCGGGCATTTTGGGTCCAGCGGAAGGGCCGAGGCCAAGACCCCCGTTATCATCCATCTCCAGAAGGTTTTTTTCTCCCTGAAGAGGCGCGGCCATTGATACCAGGTCTTCCAGGAAAAAGTCCGGGCGCTTTTTAACGAGCGAAAGGGCGTTTTCCTCCCATTTTGTCCCCAGGGCGGGGCCCAGGGCGACCCGGGAGAGGTCGAGGGCTTTCTCTGCGAAATCCTGATCACGGTTCGTCTGCTGCAAGAGCAGGAGAGTGCTGCTGAGGATCCTGCCGCAGAGCCGCGGATTTTTGCGGTTTTCTGAAAAAGGGGAGACGAGCAATCTCAGACGCGATTCGCCGGAGTTTCGTGGCCAGCGGGAGTGAATCAGCCGCGAGAAATAACATGCCCTGAAGACGTGAGGAGTGTTTGGATCCGGTTGCATAAGATGTTCCCGTACACCATCGGGAAGCTGAAGCTGGTCAGCCACCATTTCTGCGGCGTTGACGGCAGCTTTGAGCATTGGGCGATCCGCAAAAGGCATATCTTCTTCTGCCACCCCAGCCTGCGAATGGAACCGGAGAAGCAGGCGCCCGTCGGCGTTTTGAAACTCAATCACAAAATCAACGGGCACATATTCAGAAAAAGCCTTTTGCAAGCCGTCTTCGGGTCGGGTGCGGATGCCGCTGGTCAGCTCGGAATAAATGGCCCGGGACCGCCGGTTGCTGACGACCACGACCTCGGGGGCTGGATTCAGTTTGTCGCGGAGATAGAGCGCGAGCACCGAGGTGCCGACACCTTCTGCGCCCGCGTGGCGGACGGTCTGAGCCGAGGGAAGGGCGACGCGAACAGGCCGGGAACTCTCATCGGCATAAAGGGGCAGGCCAGCGAGCAGGGCAAAGGCAAGGACCGACTTCAATATGATACGTGGCATTTTTTGGTAGGCTCAAAAGTTATAATGATTTTTAGGCATACGCAGTGAACCGGTCGGATTTGGGCGAGCTTTCAAGATCACTCTGGGCTGGGGCGTTTTTTTACGGTGGGGGGCCCGCATAGCAAGCTTTTGAATTCGGAGGGATCAGACGCCGATATGGAGTGCCGTAACCGGGGAAAGGACCCCACCAGAGATAGTGGCCGAGTTGAAGCCATTCGACGTGTCCGTCCCCATAGAGGCAGTTCAATCCTTCGGGGTGGCCCTTTTGGTGGCTTGACCAGCGGTTTCCGATTCCTTCCGAAGGATCCGGCCAGCCTTCGGGCATCCAGGTTATGTCTGCAAGGAAAGGTTGTCCGGCAGTATTTGGGATGTAACGTTTCGGATTATTCCAGGTTGTCAAACCGACCTGGAAATAGCCGATACGCCGGAGAGTCTTGTCTGCGGAGGGGCTGTATTTCCTGAAAGAATTCGGGCAGTTGACCAATTCCGCCGGAATGTATCCCAGTCGAACAAAATGCTTCACCCGACTGTCGTGTTGGTCACAGTTATCGTTCACGCCGTAGCAGGGAGAGGGGCATCCGCCGCCACATTGATCCACGAGGGTGTAGTCCGTCGACATCGATTGCATCCACGGGTAAAACGAGTAATCCGTGACGTACATCGTCTGCGCCAGCCCCCACTGATGCAGACGATTCGCACAACTTATCCGTTTTGCGCTTTCCCGCGCTGATTCAAGAGCCGGAATCAGCATTGCGGCGAGAATAGCGATGATTGCGATGACGACCAGCAGTTCGATAAGGGTAAAAGCTTTGCGGTGCCTCATAAAAGGTTTTTGCTTTCATTCAAGAACAATGCTTTTAATCTGCCACTGTTATTGTACCTTTTCCCGGAAGGAGATTGTCAAGCAC
>JAGXLK010000168.1 GCA_018334735.1 Planctomycetota bacterium
TCTGAACATCTGGCACTCAGTCGCATTATGGTAAGGACCGTATCCGGGTTTTGTCAACGGTCGTGGGCGATTCAAGGGCTCCGCAGGAGGTGTGATTGTGCTTAAGCACTTTCAAAAATGGCCGGGGTATGGTAGAAAGAAACTATAGCATAGAATGCGAAGGAATTGAGGAGAGACCATGCCCAAAGATACACATGTTTTGCTGGATACAGATATTGGTTCAGACATAGACGATGCAATGTGTCTCGCCTATTTGCTTGCCGAGCGGCGGTGCGGTTTGCTGGGAATCTCTACGGTGAGTGGGGAAGCCCCGAAACGAGCGATGCTTGCTGATTCGATATGCCGTGCTGCCGACAGGATCGAGGTGCCGATTTGGAGCGGGTGCGAATCCCCTCTCATAGGAGAAAAAAGGCAGAAAATTGCCCCGCAGGCTGAAGTTCTCCAAGATAGAGATTGCGAAGCCGACGTGGAGGATAATGAAGCTGTCTGGATGATGAGAGACACAATTCGAGAATATCCGGGCGATATAACGCTGCTCACGGTCGGTCCGCTGACCAATATCGCTCTGCTTTTTGCGCTGGATCCGGAAATACCGCGGATGCTCGATCGACTCGTCGTCATGGGGGGGGATTTTCGCGAATCGCGTCAGGGGGAATGGAACGTCGTTTGCGATCCATATGCGTCTGCGATTGTCTTTTCGGCTCCGGTCAGGGAAATTCAGGTCCATCCGCTGGATGTCACCACGCAGTGTACGATGGATGCGCACGAATGCCGGGAACGATTTCAAGGGGGCCCCCTTGATCTCGTTGCTGAGATGGCGGAGGTCTGGTTCCGCGAGCGGGACGTAGTGACATTTCACGATCCATTAGCCGCCTGTTGCGTGTTTGAGCCTGAGATTTGTTCGTACAAAAGGGGAGATCTCCACGTGGAACTTTATGGCCGCGGAAATTTGGGGTACACTGCCCTTAGTGAACGAAGCGGAGCACCCTGCAAAGTTGCCGCAGATGTGGAAGTCGAACGGTTTTTTGATCGGTATTTCAGCACAGTTCAGATGTTTGGTTGAGATATTTGAGGGAGGAAAATGGTGGCCGGCAACCAGCTTGCTATTCCAGGGGTTGAGCCACTCGGGGAACCTTACGGTCCAATTCATGCCATCATCGGGTTGGTCGTCTTGGTAGCTTTCGTGGTGGGAATGGTCGTGTATTTTCGACGGAAACTTCCCCGCGAGACTCCTGAAACCGATGGTGAAGGAAAATCTCAAAGCGAATCGGGCGACGAGGACTGATAAGAATATGCTGCGCCCGGGGCACCAAACTGAGTAAAGGACCTACAAACCGTGGAATTGAAGAAAGATGTGGGATTGCTCGGAGTTTTCTGCATTGCTTCGGGAGCAATGATCAGTTCCGGCCTTTTTATTCTCCCCGGCCCTGCTTTTAAGCTTGCCGGACCGGCAGTTGTAGTGTCTTATTTTCTGGCAGGGCTCCTGGCCCTGTGTGGGATGCTGAGCATTGCCGAAATCGCAACGGCTATGCCGAAAGCTGGGGGAGATTACTTCTATATCGCCCGTAGTCTCGGGCCTGCCGTTGGCACTATTTCCGGCCTTCTGAGCTGGATTGCATTATCATTGAAATCGGCATTTGCCCTGGTAGGGATGGCGGCGTTTGCGAGACTGATCCCCCGGTTTCAGGGAACTCCTATCTGGCAGCTGGCGGTTCCGTTTGCTCTGTTTTTTATCGGCCTCAATGTCATCGGAATCAGGCAAGCGGTGCGGGCGCAGATAATTCTGGTTATCGGTTTGATCTCCTTGATGGTGCTTTATCTGGTGGCGGGTTTCCCGAAGGTAGATGTTAACAGATTGCAGCCTTTTGCTCCGCGGGGAAGCTTCAGGGTAATTTCCACAGCAGGATTTGTGTTCATTTCATACGGTGGGCTTCTGAAAATCGTGAGTGTAGCCGAAGAAATCCGCAACCCCAAAAAAGTAATCCCTATAGGAATGATTTTCTCGTTATTGGTGGTCGGTATTTTCTACGGGCTTATGGTTTTCGTAACGACCTGCGTCCTGCCCGCTGAGGAATTGAGCGGTTCCCTGACCCCGGTTTCCCAGGCCGGCCGGGCGGTGCTTGGCCGGTTTGGTTTTCTGGCTCTGACGATTGCAGCAATTCTCGCTTTTTTCTCCACGGCTAACGCTGGAATTGCCTCAGCATCTCGCTATCCACTGGCTCTGAGTCGGGATGGGCTTCTGCCTCCGCTGATGGGGCAGGTCAGCGAACGGTTCAAAACGCCTGTTATTTCCGTTCTTATCACCGGTGTTTTCATTATTGTTGCCGTTTTTGTTCAGCTGGATTATCTCGTTAAAGCGGCTTCGACCGTTCTGATCCTGAGTTACCTGCTTTCGTGTCTTTCTCTGATAATTTTGCGGGAAGGTCGCGTTCAGAATTATCAGCCATCTTTTCGTGCTCCGCTTTATCCCTGGCTTCCAATTATAGGGATTGCGGGATATTCGTTCATGCTTTTCGGGATGGGTTTTGAAGCCCTCCTGTTAAGCCTGTTGATGGGACTCATAGGATTTTTGGTTTACCGTTTTTATGGCCGCGCCACGGCCGATAGAGAATATGCACTTCTCCATTTGATTGAGCGTATCACTGCCCGCGAACTTACCGGCCGTTCCCTTGAGTCGGAACTAAAGGGAATAATCCGCGAACGCGACGAAATCGAGAAAGACCGATTCGACTCGCTTATTGAAAACTGTCCCGTGGTTGATGTCGAGGGAGATATCGAACTCGACGATCTTTTCAAACGTATCGCGGCGGCGTTGTCACCGCGGCTTGACATTCCCGCTGGTCGAATCGAGGAAAAGCTGGTTGATCGAGAACGACAGAGCTCCACGGCGATTAACACCAATTTTGCCATACCTCACATTATCGTGGACGGGGAAGAAAAGTTTGATATTCTGCTTGCCAGGTGCCGAGAGGGGGTGTCGTTCTCCGACGATGCACCGGAAGTCGAGGCCGTGTTTGTCCTTGTCGGCAGTCAAGATCAGCGAAATTTCCACCTCCGTGCCCTGGCGGCGATTGCTCAGATTGTTCAGCAGGAGCCGTTTCTGGATAGATGGCGAGAAGCTCGCAATGCGGAAGCGCTCCGAGATGCTGTGTTGCTTGGAAGACGTCAACGTTATAGCTAAGAATTGTTCCGATACCCGGTGGGGTCGGCCCCGAAGTTGCCGGTTGCCATAAACAGCATTTATAATTGTTCTTGTGCCGATCCCCTCTATTTGACTGAGCTATGAAAAAACTGAGCCGGAGAGATTTTGTGAAAATGGCGGCAGTCGGGCTCACCTCTACCAGCTGTCCGTTTGCAACAGGTGCCATTGCGGCCAAGGTCCAGGGCTCAGAACTCGGCGATCACGAGGCCATGGCTTACGCCAAAGTGAAGGGAAAGATTATCCAGTGCAAGTTGTGTCCCCGTGGATGTGTGGTGCCGGACGGGCGAAGAGGATACTGCGGCGTCCGAGAAAACCAGGGGGGAACATACAAATCGCTGGTTTATGGACGGGTCGGGGCTGCTCACGTGGATCCTATCGAGAAAAAGCCTCTTTTCCATTTTCTACCGGGGAACACGGCTTTCTCTATTGCAACCGCTGGTTGCAATGTAGAATGTCTGTTCTGCCAGAACTGGCGCCTGAGCCAGTCAAAACCCGAACAACTCCAGACCACCCGTATGCCGCCCGAGAAAGTGGCTGCAGAAGCGGTTTCCCAAAATTGCGATATCATTGCGTACACCTACAACGAACCGACGATTTTTTACGAATTTATGCTTGACTGTGCCCGGGAAGGGAAAAAGAAAAACCTGCAAAGCGTCATGATTTCGAACGGATATATGAATCCCGAGCCGATGAAAACTGTCTGCAAAGAGCTCGGTGGGATAAAAATAGATTTGAAGTCATTTAGTGATGAGTTTTACAAAAAATATGTCGATGGCGAGCTAAAGCCGGTTCTAAAAACGATCGAATTAATCAAAAAACTTGACATGCATCTTGAACTGGTGACACTGCTGATATCCGGACTCAATGATAGCGATGATGAGATCGGGAAGATGGCTCAGTGGGTTGTGAAGAATCTGGGCAAGGATGTCCCCATGCATTTCAGCCGTTTTCATCCATGCTACAAAATGAAGAATATATCCCGGACGCCCATTAAAACAGTTGAGCGTGCGCAAAGCATCGCATTGGATGAAGGCGTCCATTATTCCTATGTCGGCAATGCTCCCGGTCACAAATATGAGAATACATTCTGTCATTCTTGCGGCGCCAAAATTATCACCCGCTACGGATTCCACATCGGCGAAGTCCATATTAAGGATGGAAAGTGTGAATTTTGCGGAGCGGAGATCCCGGGAGTGTGGGATTGAAAAATTCTGGATGCCGGCAGGTTTTTCTCAATTAGAAGCCGTTGAAAGGAATATCTCTTTTGTCGGATGATAACGGAAAATCCAAATCCCCAATCCTTGTAAGCGCGTGCCTCCTGGGCCTTCGAACCAGATACGATGGTGAGGATAGCAGGCGCGAGGAGATTGTAGAACTTGCCGAGGATCATTGTTTGATCCCCTTTTGTCCGGAACAACTCGGCGGTTTATCCACTCCACGAATTCCAGCGGAAATTGATAAAGGAGACGGGGCAACTGTCCTCCAGGGAAAGGCGAGAGTTGTACGTGAAGATAGCGTGGATGTTACGGAACAGTTTCTGCGCGGGGCGCGAGAAGCTGCCCGTTTGGCGGAATTGATAGGAGCGCGGAAAGCCGTGATGAAAGAAGGGAGCCCGGCCTGTGGGCTGACTCGGATTAAGAGAAAGGGTGCGGATGTGGCCGGTTCGGGCGTGGCAGCAGCGCTCCTGAAACGGAAGGGGGTCGATATTGAGGGAATCGAGTGACGGAGCCGGTGCGAATAAAAGGGCGAGTGAACTGAAAGTGAAAAAGAAGCGGGGACCCATTCGCAGACTCTACGACTGGACGATTCACTGGGCGGAGACTCGCTATGCCGAGTGGGCATTGTTTATCCTGGCGTTTGCGGGATCATCGTTTTTCCCGATACCTCCCGATGTCCTGTTGATCACTATGGCGCTTGCCGCCCCCAAGAAGTCGCTCCGCTACGCGGGTATCTGCATGCTCGGCTCTGTGCTCGGCGCCTTTTTAGGGTACGGCATCGGGTATTTCTTCTTCGATTCCGTGGGCAGCGCCATAATCGAGTTTTACGGATTGGAAGAAGCGTTTGGGAGTTTCAGAGCGCATTTTCACGAACAGGGTTTCCTTTACGTATTTGGTGCGGCGTTGACACCCATTCCCTACAAGGTTTTCACAATTACTTCCGGTTTCTGCGGCATTTCCCTTCTGGTTGTGACATCGGCTTCGGTTATCGGGCGAGGCCTGCGGTTCTTCTGTGTCGGGGCACTTTTCAAATTTTTCGGTCCGAAGATCAAGGAATTCATCGATCGCTATTTCAATTTAATGACTATCCTTTTCCTGATACTTTTAGTCGGCGGGTTCGTATTTGTTAAGGTTTTGTGGGGGAACCACGGAAAGTCGACGAGCAAAGAGGAGCAGAAGACGGAGGAAAAACCCCGTGGCAATTCGACACATCCTGACGAAAGTGGGCGTTGAAAAAACGGCCATCGTGTTTTTGCTGGCCGTTTGTCTGATGTTTACGGCTTTCGGGTGCCGGCGTTCGAAAATGAATCCGAGGGCAGAAAAAAACGGCGATGTTTCACCGAATACCGAAGAAAATGAGTCAAACGTCCACGATGAAGCAGAGGGTAAATCCGCACGAAACGAGAACAACGAGAAGAAAGGAAACTGTATGTTGTCAGAGAAGGATCGTGAGGAGTTGTTGCGAATCGCACGAGAAGCTGTGGAAGCGGCTGTGGCGGGCAAACAGGTCCCAAAAGAAAAAATCGAAAACGAAAACCTGCAGGGCAAACAAGGCGCTTTTGTTACCCTTAAAACGAATGGCAATTTGCGGGGTTGTATTGGCCGTTTTACGGCGGATCAGCCCCTCTGGAAAACCGTGCGTGAGATGGCGGTCTCTGCGGCCACCCAGGACCCACGGTTCAGAGGCCATCGGATCC
>JAGXLK010000169.1 GCA_018334735.1 Planctomycetota bacterium
CCCTACCGAAAAGGCGGCGAGTCCACGCCGAAAGAGGGACGAATCGCGGTGGTCTTGCCGTTCTCGAACACCGCCTCTGAGTATGAAATGACTTTAGAAATTCTGTAGAACGCCCGCGACGCTCTGGCACAACATAGCCCACCGGACGGGATATGGGGCCGCCGGTACCAGCACCGCCTTTGAAAACCGAGCTTGCGTCCAGACCGTATTAGAGATTTTGCCCCGTATCCCGTCCCCGATATGTTGACACCCGCGACCTCGGATCGCGGGCGAATGAGATCGAGCGGGTTAGCTCTCCGGGCTTGCCAGTAGTCGGCCGCCGGGGATTCATCCGCTGCGTGGAATGAGCGCTACTTTGAGCCCGAAATATCCGCCCGCATTCTGAACCCCAGCCTGCGGCTGAAGTCCAGTCCGCTCACCCTACTTTGCATCGAACCACCGGCCACGGTGCGCCTCGGCCAGTCCTTTCAGCCGTTCGACGATGTCTGGATACTCCTCGACCAGGTTGGTGGTCTCGTATGGGTCGTTCTCCATATCGAACAGCGAAAGTTCAATGAAATCATCCTCGTATTCACCGGGTTGGCCGTCCTGCCCCGCTCTCACCAGCGTACGGTACTTATGCGGGAGATGCAGTTTCCATTTGCCATCGCCCGAGATCACGCCTTCAAAGTTTCGCGCCGTGGAGAAAGGATAATACTCGTGGGGGTTCTCCGCATCAGGTTCGCCAGTGATCAACTCCCATACATCCATGCCGTCAATCTCGTGACCCGGCAGGTCCGCCCCGGTTATCCGCGCGAACGTGGGCAACATATCCACCGTCGAAAAAGTTGTGTCGGTCCTGACGCCGGCCGGGATGTGGCCCGGGTAACTCATCACACACGCGCTTCGCGTCCCTCCATCGAACGATGTCGCTTTCCCCTCCCGAAATGGCGTCGTGCCGGCATGGTTGCCGTAAGAGAGCCACGGCCCGTTGTCGGAGGTGAACATTACGAAGGTATCGTCGTGGACCCCGGCTTCCTCCAGGGCATCCATGATCTGCCCCAGCGACCAGTCGATTTCCATCATGACGTCGGCGTACAGCCCTTCCCCGGATTTCCCCTCGAATTTATCGCTGCAGAAAATCGGGACGTGAGGCATGTTGTGCGGGACGTAGAGGAAAAACGGTTCCTCCTTGTGCCGCTCGATGAAATCCACGGCATGTTCGGTATACCAGGTGGTCAACATTCGCTGCTGCTCGGGACTGACATCATCGATAGCCACTTCGCCGTTGCGCCAGAACTGGAGTTCGTAATCGTCAAAATGCCGGCTCTGCGGGTGATGTTTCCACATATCGTTGGAATACATCAACCCCGATGACTCATCGAAACCCCGGGCCGGCGGACGCGTCTCCGGTTCGTCCCCGATATGCCATTTGCCGAAACAGCCCGTGGAATAGCCATTTTCTTTGAGCATCTCCGCAATAATCGTATGCTCTGGCTCAAGGCCCCGCGACCGTGGTCCTATCGCACCGTAGACCTTGTGTCGGCCAGGGCAACTCCCGGTCAGTAAACACGCGCGTGAAGCCGAGCATATGGCCTGGGGGACATAAAATTGAGTAAAGCAAGTCCCCTGTTCCGCCAATCGTTCCACATTTGGGGTGGGATAAGCGGTATCTCCAAACGGACGGAAATCGCCCCATCCGGAATCGTCCAAAAACATAACAACAATGTTCGGTTTCTTACCCACGATCTGGGCTTTCTGTCATGCTGAAGAGAATTGAATTCGTTCGGCACATTCGAGCAAAGGGTTAAGATATAGCACTACCACCTGCACAATGCAAACCGAGATCACATCGGACATGCTCATTCGGCAGTCTGTAGGATTCATTTCCCCGCAGGCAGGGACCACAAAGATTTGGTTGTCCACATTTCCCATGCAAAATCCGGACTTGAATTGTCTTTTTACCTTACCTTTCTACTTTATCTTGTTTTCGGAATAACAAACGGCAGATAAGGTAAAAAGATAACGTAGAAAGACGAAGGACTTTCTGGAGCGGACTGGAGTTTAGAACGCGCCCCACTTTCCGGAGATGGGATATTTAAGTCTTCTTCATATTCTCGATGCTGGCTTCCACCCATTCTTCAAGGCTCTGATCGAGATCGAGGAACGATGCGATAGGATCGTTCGCCATATGCCCCCTGTAATCGTAGTTATCAAGCGCCTTGTGAGCCGTAACATAGCGCAGGAACCGGAGCGCCATGAAGCGCGTCGAATCTTCCAACGAATAGTTTGTCAGCTCGTAATCGGGGAAAAGACTGCCGTATTTCTCGGCGGTCAGTATCATCTTCTCATTGCGTTCCCAGTCTCCAGCCGTTGTGGGACATTCCGACACTAAATCAGGGTTTTGGCGCACGTCCCAGGCACTGGCAAGTTCCCCATCGGGCATCTCCAGATAACCCCAGGCCAGCATCGGACTGGGATCAAACAGAGCCCACTTGCCGTCCACGTACACTTCACTCAGCGTATGTCCCCTCTTTTCCTCATTGTTGAGTGCAATCACCAATCGCGATCCCAGTCCCGCCACCTGCGCCAGAATCGTCATCGTCCGCGCCGCATCGTGGCACATGCTGTAACCCCCGAGGATGATCTCCTCTTCCGAACCCAATCCGCACTTTCCAAGATGCGTGTGATTCAGACGTCGCCAGGTTACGAGCGCTGTGGCCTTCTCGCGGGCTGTTTCGCAATCCCGGCAGACCTTGTCGACAATCAATTCTAAAAGCGGACGCGTGCTGCGGGGATAGTCCACTTCGACGGGAGTAAAATCTCCGTAGAGGTAATCCACGTTCTGCTCGGTCGCCGCGATTGCTTCTTCCAGCTGAATCCTTTCAATCGAGCGATCTGTATAGGATGTGTAGCAGTGCTTTCGCGGATCCTCGTGCTGAGCCCATTCCGGCACACCTTTTTCAAATTCTTCTGTCATCGAAATACTTCCTTTGCAGCGCTTGTTAACGTATTAGCCATCATGACCAGGGCATATTTCGCACCATGTAGGCCTGAGGAGAACCAAAATAATCGGAATTAAAAAACAGTTCACGCCCGTCAGGAGATAGCCGCGGGTGCGCGTGTTCGTGGTTAACCGCCGTATTGAACACAACACCAGCATTCAGAATATAGTAAAAATCCAGAGGGCTTCTAATGTCGTCCGCTTCGCCGATGTAAATTGCCATACCCGCGCGCTCGCCACCCCAAACAGGGAACGTATCAAACGCAAAACGCAATCCACTCCGGTCAAGTCCAAGATGACAGATCCGGGAGTTTTCCAGGTTTTGCGATAGAAGATGCCGGTCCTCCTCACGCCCCACCCTTCCTTTGTGTTCTGTATCGGGGTCAACGGGAACGGGTGGGCCGGTGAGCAAATGTTGCCGCGTGCTATCGCCCCATCCGTAACTGTTATCCTGATTCTGATACATGATCGCCGTCACCTCGTAGTGCGGGTATCTCCACTGTTGATGCCCGATGCATGATTCCACACCATCGCGTCCAAAAGGCAGCTCCGCCCGGCTTTTGCCGTCATCGCTGATGACATGAAGATCAACCCCTTTATCTCCTTCATGCCAGTACCGCGGCACTCTTTTGCCCGTTTCATCCAGAACTTTGTCATGATTGTGCTGGTACAAAAGACTATGCGTCCATGGTTCCTCAGGACCGGGAAAGTATCGCAAATGCGCGTGCTCAAAAGGCTGACTGGAAAGGACATTGATATCATTCGTCTTTGTATCGAGCACGACAATACCCGTTTCCCCTTCCGCTTTTTTGTCGTAATCAAGATAGACAAGACCCGCCAGTCGGGAAGCATCGTGTGAGACCGTTGCCACCGGTATCCGCCTGACGGGATAATCCGTGTCAGGTATCTTCCCCTGCGCATGAAAAATTTCCTCCACCTCGCCCGTTTCAAGATTGAGACGATGTATTCGAAGTTGCTCTTCGTCCGATTTTCCGCTTTTAAAAACGAGATGTTTCCCACTGGCAGCCAGCCGAAAACCGCGAATGTCGTCGGCCATATCGGACAAAGGTTCGAGGGAACACGCTTCGTCCAGATGGCAAATCTGCGGGCCCTCCGAGCTGTTGATTATCATGCTCCTGCCATCCGCAAGAAATGCCTGACAATCTGGATAAACCAGACTGGTTCTCTCATAATCGGTGGTCATTTGATAGACTTCGACACCTTCCGGAGATCGATCATCCAGAAATTCCGGGCACGCCTTCATGGGAGACATGAGGACCTCAAGAAAAATAAGTCAATGGACAAGGCGAGACAGTTAACGCGACGCCGTCTTCTTCAATTGGATGGAAGACCCTAACCGCATATTGCCTACTCTGTCAAGGCGTGGAGGTTGAATTTGAGCGGACAGCCAACGATGTGGGAATGCCTGGAGAATTTTATGTTCTTCTCAGCCGCCGCCTGCCTGGCGTTAAGGTTGCTGTTGACATTTTCCGGCTGAAAGCCCATCCGTCAGAGTTTAAAAATAAACATTTATCAGTCAGCGCTCCGTTACCCCCAGCACAGAGGCCCCTCATGACCCGTGGTAAACGCCAAAACGGTCAAGATTCTCGGGTTGGGGAATCATCATCTGGCCATAGACATTCCAGAGCGAACCGCTGTAACCGTAGTGATCGATATACATCTCATCGAACGGGACCCATTCCACATGACCGTCGTAATGTCCGGAATGCGAACCCAGTATATTTTCCTCGCTGGGAGTCGTAAATAACTGCGAGGAAGGATTATTGGAGGGAGGAATATTCCGGCTACCGTTCCGCACATTCACCCCCTTATGCTCATATCCTGGATAATCCACGTACCAGATATATTCCGAAAGCATCACATGCCGGGAGCTCGCTCGACTGATCTGGAGGGGGCCCATCGGAGGTCTATGAAGTATGGTATTCAGATGAGTAAACGACACCTGCGATTCTGCCGGCCGGCTCCCCAGATAGGCCCCCGAAAAGGTCTCATAGTTGCCCCGGCAATTATACCAGAGCGATCCTCCGTTCTGATACCCCGGAGTGTATGTCCAGGCCGAATAACAGGCCGCACGCGTATTATCATCATCTCCCCAGGGAGGCGTCCCGAGGACAGGGTGGGATGTGGAAGCATCGAAGTTGTACGGAATCGAAACGTCCCGCAGGTCCCAATCGACGTTAATGGGATTGTTTCCGCAGGCACTTCCTCCCGAGCTGGCCGTTTTACGTACCCGAAAAAGATTAGCACCATACTTATCGGGGAAAAAGAAAGTCTGGTTGTAGTAAAATCGCCCCTGGTGATCGTTGGTGTAGAGTATGAACCCGCTCAGCATTTGCCGCATATGGCCCATCGCCACCGCGCGGCGGGCACTTCCTCGTGCCCGCTCAAGCGCCGGCATAAGCATTGCGGCCAGAATGGCTATAATAGCCACGACAACAAGAAGCTCGATCAACGTGAACCCTGATTCTCTGCCCAAGGCTCTTTTTTTCATCGTCACCACCTTACATAGAATTTATCGGCGTTAGAGTGGTCCAACGACAGAACTCATAGCAAAAAATCAACTATAATGTGCACAATGCAGCCCACATAAAGTCTCGAATCAGGGTTCATACACCCCGTAAATGTTGAAATTCTCCGGCTGGGGAACCGTCCACATGCACCACGTGTTGCCCCACCAGATATAAGGTCCCCAGGGCTTGTCCGCATAAAGGTCTTCGAAAGGCGTCCACTCCACATGACCGTCATAATAACCCGGATGCATACCCGTGAACACCGGCTCCATGGTTGAATTGGGTGTCTTGAAAATTTTGCCCGACGGATTGGTGGAGGCACCGTCTTCAAGAACTCCGTTCTCGAGGTACACCCCGTAGCTACGACAGCCGGTCTCCTCGCGCATGAGGACCTCACCAAGCATGACGTGTCCGCTTCGAGCGCGGTTTATCTTCATAGGCCCCATCGGGGGCTTTCCCAATATCATCTTCTTATCGTTGAAATACGCGTTCGGCGGGCCACCGGGACGATTCACGAGGTAGCCACCGGAGAATGTTTCGTAGTTGCCCTGGCAGTTGTACCAGAGGGAACCGCCGTTGTGATAGCCGGGGAA
>JAGXLK010000170.1 GCA_018334735.1 Planctomycetota bacterium
AGATACAGACATCTTCCGGCACAGTAACACTGGCCGGACATTGTGAACACTTCTTGTTGTCGTAAACTCTTACGCCTGAACGGCATGCGCCGTTTTATATAGCCTGCATCCGTAAGATGCAGGCTAGATCACGTTGCAGTAGTACCATTTAAAGATGTTTTTTAGAGGACGCCATGTATCTGTAACCATTCTCACGCTCATGAGCCTTTTTTTGCATATCATTACTCTGACTGACCTATTGGAAAACCAATTTTCTGACAATGCGTGACCGCCAACTGATGTCAGCAAGGTTTTTTCATTTTCGTCTACTTTTATTAGCTTTGGTTTTTCCACGCACATCAAGAAGGGCCTTCACGCTCTTATATTTCGGGGCGCAAATCTCTATCTCAGTTTGTCTATATCGCTCTTGAAGCCACTGAACAAAAGCTTCTTCTCGTTTTTCCTGCCCCAATTGATCCCGGATCCTGTCTTTGAGTTTGCGACGAGATACGGAAACGGAATGCGTTTTTTCCCATTTCGCAAGCCGCTCGGAGACTTCGCTTTCTGTTACCTCGAGTTCTCCTTCTGTCACTTTGTTCTTCAGTTTTCTCATGAGTACTCTTGAGCGGGCAGATGCCCACATATCACGGTAGAGATCACGAACATCGTGAGGAATTCCTCGCCGTATTTTTTTAGCATATTCCTTACGCTTTTTAAGTGTTTTTTTGGATGCCAGAAGCGCTGCCCAAGTTTCAACTGGTATTAGCCCTTTCAAATATTTATTGTATACCTTTCGGTCTATATCGTCTTTTGTTCCGACAGACTCAATAGCCTTTGCTAATTGTAAGAGGAGTTTTTGTTCCCGCTGCAAGGCCTTCTCGGGAGACTTCACCAAACGGGGCCTGATCTTTTCGATTTCTCTTTCTATTTCGGAGCGTTTAGCATTTATGCCATGTTCTTCCATCGCCTTCCTCAATACAATATGCTTGATCTGAGCTGCCAAGCGCTGTTTCTCTAACTGGTGTTGGATTTGTGCTCTCGTCTTATCACCTGGGTCTCCTTCTTGATTTCTGATTGCAGCATCAACTGTGGATTTATGAACAGCAATTTCCTCCTTGGTTATGTTTTGGCGCTCGACTCGAGCTACTATTTTTGGGGATTTATCTTCTTTTGAAGAGACATCCCGCGCCGGAGCATATACCAAAAAAAACATTGCCAAAAACATCGAACATTTTGCGCCAAACACATATTTGATTCTCATCACTTCTACTCCTGTATTCTAGTGTCGGTGGTACTGTTTGCTATAGGAATCCATAAAACAAGTCCGGCTGCGGAATCAAATTGCAGAGAAGTAATCTTGCCATATGAAGTGTAACCAGATCCAACATCTACAAATTGGTTAACGGAATCATGAGCGCTCCGATAATGCGGTCCTTGCGGAGGAAGCGTCGGAGCATTCTGCAACTTCATATTGCTGGAGTAAACCGTTTTCCCGTCTCCATCTTCAATCCAGTGTTTTTCGGTCCATACAGATATCTCTGTGGGAAACTCGGCCGCAGTCGTGTGAATGTCAGATCCGCCGCTCCATAGACGTATCGTTTTGCTCCCAGCAACAAGTGGGGCGGCATAGTCATAATCATACCAATCTTGATCATGATCATGCTGAACGGCAATAGTAATCATCGCATCGTCAGCGAAGATCTTCCCAACGGCAACTTCGCTGGCTGATGACCCCTTATCTGATACAGAATAGTCAACTTTTTTATTGCCAACTGCCGTACGCAAAACATACGTATCGGACGCAAAGCAAGGGTCTGATCTCGGATTATCCCGAGGAGTAAGTGCGGATTGAGAAAAACCGAATTCGAACTGGCCAGGACCAAGATCTGTGCAGGTCCTATCCACCCCAGGTCCGTGAAATCGGCCGGACGGAATGGTAGCAGATACAGCAAACTCTATTTGTCCGCTATCCCCATTCGTAGTATCTACGCGAACAATCCGCAATTCAATAACTGTAAAACTAATCTTCCTCTCAAAATCATCGTCCCCTACTTTGGTCACCGTCAATGTATATTCGTCGGGAAAAATATTGTACGCCGATGAAAAATAGGGAAGGGTACTCCATGTTTGGGTCCCGGTAATCGAGGTACTCGCCATCGTCCATTCATACGTCCCCGATTGGGTTCCTGAGAGCCAAAAACTGACCTTCCCCCTTCCATCGTCAGTCGTAGTACAAAGTAAAGAGGGAAGATTTGTGTCAGGGTCCCCATCTTCGTCTTCAGAAATGTTATCCGAATCGCTCACGCCGTGACCCGTATTATCGTCGCGCAACACCAGAGCTCCGGCCTCTTCCTGATCTTTCACGTCGGCCCACAGCACGGTCGGGGCGGCTCCGCCGCCGCCTTCTTCCCCACCTTCTGGCTCGACAGTCACCCAGTAGAGTGCTCCGATCCCTTCTCGACCTTCCACTTCCACTTTCACAGGGTCTTCGGTCCGGGTAATCACCAGCAGGGCGCCATCGTTGACCGGGTCGTCGTAGACACCGGCCGCTTTCCCATTCACATCCGGGTTTGTGACATGGATTTCGTCATTTTCGCCGGTGGGCTCGCTTGAGAAATGCCCCTCAATATCCGCCGCTTCTTCCTGCGGGTTGTCTTTTTGTCGGGCCTGAACGTGGATAGTCTCGTTCGTCGCCCGGGCGGGCGCCGCTATCCCAACAATCAACAAAAACAACACAATCAGCCATCCGTTCCTCATATTCAGTGCTTCTCCCCATCTTACTTGTCTGCCCTTGGCGCTTCATAAAGGATACGAACACCCACGCAGATCGCCCTAATGCTTGGCGATCCCTGCGTTTTATCTCAAGTATTTCCATCGTTCAGGCTTAATTTCTTTTCTCGCTCTAATTTGCAAAAAAGCTTCCGAACGATGATGAGCAGGAAAATAGCAACAATTAAGGTAAGGACGGTAAAGAACCGGCCAAAAGACCCCAGATCATCCCCACTTTCTCCGCCGCCAAGGAGATGGAAATGGAAGTTGTCAGGTTTCTTCAGTTCTTTCGCTGCGGCAAGCCTATTGTATGTCCTTTCGAAGTGCTGCCTTATGAAATACTCAAGGAGCAAATGTATGCCATAGCCTTCCGTTTTATATGTAATGTGGTAGCGGCCTTCTCCTTTATACGTTGCTTCTACGATCAGAGGAGAATCAGTCAGATGAGATTTTTGGACGCCTGAGCGAAATTCTGTGTTGAACCGCTCGCAGACCTCCTCACCCAGAGCGGAATGTGATTTCAAAGACTTCGAGTCAACACCTGGTTTTCCCAGAAGAGTGCCATAAGACCACTCTCCCGCCAAATGAAAGAGGTCTTCACTGCCTCCTACATAAAGGGCAAAAACAACTATCCATATTATAATGCCGTATGTAGCCCATTTTGTTTTTTTCACAATGATTCTTTTCTGCAAGAGGTTTGCTCGGTTTCTTCCATTTCAATTTCTGGTTCCTTGGTACCTTTGGAAGCGAAACGCTTTTCATTCATTTCCAAACAGGGACGAAAAGCTGCTTTTTGGGAGCCTCGTGAACTGTTTGCCAACTGCAAGCCGCATTATCCCAGCGATATGCTCCGCTCACATGATCTTCAAGCAATCCTATACCTATTGTATTGGCAGGGACTAATTAGACGTATCCTCGGCCAAACTATTTTTCTTCTTGCTTCCCTTCTTTTTTTTAGCCGCACATGCGACTCCATGATCTCGGCGATTACCTCATCCTTTTTGGCAATCTTCTCTTGCAGGGCAGAGACTTTTTTCTTGAGCTTGCGCTCCTGGCTTCCAGTTTTTCTCCGGAAGGCAGCATCGCCCTTCTCGAAGAACTTTTTCTGCCATCGGTAAAATTGAGAGGGACTCAGATCATACTCGTCGCAAACATCGGAGACCGGCTCGCCCTCCAGCAGATGGCGCCGGAGGATCTCCACTTTCTTCTTACCAGAAAACCTTCTTCGCTTCGCCATAACGGACTCTCCTCTTGAGGAAAACATATGCTAATCCCCGAAGAGGAAATGTCCAATTCCGCCTGAAGCACAACACAACACCACAGCCATTCCTCTTCTTGTTCGGAATAGTTTCCCTGTCATTTCCTCTGACCATTTTGGCTGTCGCTGTTATGTCGGGCCTTTTCGATAATCAACCAATCATCGGTGTCTTTTGGTTCAACCCTGGTTCTTTCTACCAACTCGTTCTCCGGCGCCAACGCCACTCCCCAATAGCCCGCCAGCCCGGGGGGGCCGGTGAAGTAAAAGGTTCCTCCTGACAAAAGATTGTCCAATTGCAATCGGATTCGCTTATCCATGTCCGGAATGCCCTCGATCGCAGTCTGGATTTGCTCCTGGTTCAGTGAGTCAACAACCATATGCTGGAGGAATATATTGCTTGTATACGCAACGTCCGTGCTCACCCGGTTACAAAATGCTCGCATAATCTGAGTATAAATGAACAGTTCGGCATATCGCCAGCGGAGGCTTTTCCTTTCAGTAGTCAAATGATCAAATGTTTTTTGTTCGTCTTCGGTCATCGAATACCCCGAGCCCCAATGACGCATGGCCGCCTGGCGGTATGCTGACTTGATTGCCGACCATCTGCCTTTCCTCATGGCAAATCTATCAGCTTTTTGAACATATTCCAGCAGTATATCTGAACAACGCCGCTTGTAGTTCTCCATATTATCGGTGATTTTCGCAAGCTCTTCGGGCTTGAGCAAACCCTTTCCCGAGACCACACAGTGCAACCCCCCTCTGATTTGCTCTTTCAAATCCTGTTCGGCTGAGCCAGACACGTTGGTCACATCACCAAACGTCAGATATTCAGAAAAATGCTTCATTACGCGCTTACGCTCATCGGAGTCAAGCCGTCGGACATCGGTTTTTGAAACCGCCTTTCTAATCACACGTTCCCAGGCTTGCACAATTTTCTGTTGTTTGGACTTGTTCAGATCCCGTGCTGACAGGCGCTCCATGACAGCCTTACGCATATCTTTGGCAAGCCTCTCGTTTTGGGGCTCCGCTGTATAGCTTACACAGCAGAATAAAACGACCAACCCTACTACATGTAACATCTTTCCTTTATTCATTTCGACTACTCCTTCGATAGCCCTTCTCAACTTCTGGTGACCGGTGGCTCTTGCCCCCATATGGGCACGGACGGGTTACGCACCTCTTAAATCAGGGCCGTTACGCTTTGCCCTGTAAAAACAGTAAGCAGTTCAGATTCATGACTGGGGCACCAAAGTACTAATGAGTAATTGTTCGGTCACTGTTAGCCCCTACCTCTGGGAACAGGGCAAGGGGCTAAAGTGACTACTCAGCACCTTCGATTTCTTCCACTTTATATCCCCTCCATCGAACTTTGCCTTCCATGTCCATAGTTTGGGCCAAGGCCATTCCACCACAGCGTTAGCGCGAATTGTGACTTCTACGGGATGCGACAGATTCTGCCCTTCCGGCGAAGACTTTTGCACAGGAATCTTGAATAGCTTCGCAAAAGACTGGGCAACCGAGACCTTGGAAGCATTGAAACTCAATGGCACGTTGACGTTGACTGGTCCAACCGGAACAGTGATACTCCCTCCATCCGATGAGCCACCACGACAATCTCCCCCGAGTGTAACTTCCCATTCTTTCTGTCCATCAATTTCCACCGTCCAAGCGACAGCCACGGCTGCTCCCCCCTTATACACCGGATTCCAGGCCTGATTCTCCAGAATCATGGTCTGCCCACCTTGGCTCTCAAGGAAATAGTCGTGCTTCCATGTTCCATCACAGTCATCGTTCGTACCTGCCTCGTATGTCAGCGTAAAAGTCTTAGTATCAGAATAAGGTTGAGGTTCGCTCTCATGTGGCCAGAGACCCGCTCTGCGGGCCCAAAGAGTATAAAGACACTTAGTGTCATCTGTTACCGCGCAATCCGTCCGGACTAATCCCTTCACATCAATTGTAGTTTGAGCAAAAGCGCTCGGGAATTCCGCATCATAGACGCGAGCCTTGAAGCTACCAGATTTTGTAAAACGACCAGCTCTTATTGATTGTCTCAAACCCTGGCTAACGG
>JAGXLK010000171.1 GCA_018334735.1 Planctomycetota bacterium
AAAAAGGGCTCTGTATATGGTGCAAGTCAAAAATGATCAAAGGCCAGAGGACATTCTGAGGCCGGATGAGTACAAAGCGCTCCAGGAAATTAAGGCCCGTTTATTTGATGAGTTGTCGTTTGTGGAGTAACGGTTGAAACGCAAAAAAAGAAAGGGCTAATGATGCGATGAGAAGATGGATTCTTTGTAGCATTTTTTGCGTTCTTCTGCTCATTACTTCGCGATTCGCGGCAGCCGAACGGGTGGCGGTGATGGTCCACCGGCCGAGCAATCGGTTGGCGTGGAATCATGTGAGTAAAAAAGCGGCTTTCATGCTTGGTATCGACCGGATATTGAACAGTTTTTACAACCGCACTCCGGCTATTCGTCGTGTGGGGGCATATCATGTGAACGGCATCGTCAGAGGTATGAAGGACGGCTTGTATTTTCCACAGGGAGACACAGTTTATGAGAAATGGAGTCCGTTGATCGAGGCGGACGTATATGTCGAATGTGACATGAATGAACGGCGTCTCCAGTGGAAGGCCGGCAACGCGGAGGGAGAAGAATTTGAGTCGAAGGTGATTCCGAATCCCTACCAGCATCCCATGGCCTGCGCCGCTGCTCTGGTGGAGTTGGTGTTCGAATCCACGGGAACGGAAGTGCCCGCAGAGTGGCGCGAGCAACTTCACAAAGATGAACCCTCTCCACCGCAGCTGTTCATCGAATGGGCTCAGTGGATCGGGTATCGGCCGCACTGGTTGCATCACGCCCCCTGGGAAGGACCGCAGAGGTCGGCGAAACGGATCCTGAAGGACGCCCCTCAGTTCTATCGAGGCGCCCACTGGGCATTGCGGATGCTCATGCGGGTGCCAAAAAAGGCTGAAGAGGCGCCCGCTACCATCTTCTACCTGCCGCAGGCACTTAAACTTCTCGATTCACCCTACACCGGTTCGGCGAACAGGTTCCTGCGCAAAAAACTGAAAGATGAGGCCATGCTCCGGAAAGTCATACCGCTTTTCGGACTCGATGAACTCGATCTGGCGGCCCAGCTCGAGGTCGATGTCGGTTCCAAGACGACGGGACCTGGAATTGGCAAGAAAACACTCGATCTCAGCAAATTGCAGGATACGCTGAGGGGACCGCGTTTCCGCCGTAACCTTGTGACCGCCATGGGGCCGCTGGGGGCGGAATCCGCCCGCAAAGCCCTCCTGACCATCGCGGCCAACGACGAGGATGCCGGCGTTCGCGCTGCAGCGGCCGGGGTTCTCGGGGAACATTACAAAGAGACCGGAGAAGCCCTGGAAGATATTTTTGAGACCGACGAATCCGGCGAAGTGAAAGCCGTGGCTTTGCGAGGACTCGCAAAACAGAAAGAACTGAAGGAAGATCGGGTCAAAACGGCCGCCGAAGATCCCGCCTCTTCCGTGCGGCTGGCGCTGGCGGAGGTCTTGCCGAAATCTCCCATCGATACCGAACAGAAACGCAAATTATGGATGCAATTGCTCGAAGATGAAGACGCGGAGGTGCGAGCGGCATCAATCCGCCAGCTGCGAAAGCATACCGAACTGGTCATCACCGATCCAAAAGCAAAGGCGTTTGTGGAGCGGGCGTTGAAGACTGGCTCGGAGACCGAAAAACTAATCGCACTTCGGTGGATACGTCAGGAAAATGTGCAGGTCGCCTCCGATCGCGTTGCGACGCTTCTCCGGGCAGAAAAACCGAGTTTGCGGGCCGAAGCGGCGAAATGTCTCGCCGCCGTGGATCCCGACCGGAGTTCCAAAATCATTGATGTGCTAAAAAATGACGAAGCCACGGTTGTTCAGAAAGCGGTGGCGCAGGTGATGGCGGATGTCGGAACCGAAAAAGCACGGAGAAGTATTTTCTCACTGCTCAAACGCGCTGACCCAGCGGCCCGTAGCGCTATCTGCGCGGCTGCATACCGTTTGCTGGTCGAAGATCGTGTGGCGCTCGCGCGAGCCATGCGCTTCGATCCAAGCATGTCGGTGAACCTGGCCAGCATGCGTTTGGGGGGGCGAGTGATGGAAGAGGGAGAATTGCAGGATTTTCTGCCGGATACGGTCC
Organism: Planctomycetota bacterium; assembly: GCA_018334735.1. The sequence continues at coordinate 2,065 of JAGXLK010000171.1, forward strand.
GTGAACATAACAACGAGTACATTCGCGCCCGTGCCTTGCGTAGAATGCACGAAAAAGGTTTTCCGGACGTTCATGATTTGTGCATGGATGTTGTCGAGAGCCCATACTGGGTATTGAGACTGGAAGCCGCCGATATACTGGCAGACATCGCTCAGGAGGATGACGCCGAAAAGATTAGTGCTCTGATGGAAGAGGTCAACGATGAGTGGCTCCACATGGCCCTGGAGGATGCGCTCCGTCAGGCCGAGGGGCGGCCGAAGCCCGAGCGGGTTGAGCTGAATCTGGGGGAGACGGAGCATACCCCCGGTGGAGATACGCCCTACGGGTTCCAAACGTGGCTGGGGAGGATGCCTGAGGACAAAGAAAAAGCCCGGGAGATGGTCGATCAGGGGTATCGATTCGGGGTCAAAAACTTCCCGGCGAATATGCCCGGAGGTATGGTGTTGAACACCTACAACCGGACCACCGGGGCACGCAACATCTATCTCCTCGAATCCATTCTCGATCCACTTGAGAACAAATGGAAGGATAAACTGCCCTATCTCTATTATATTGCCCTGTTCGATGAACCATGCTCGCTGGGCCGAGCGTCTCTCCGGGCGATGCTGCTGGAGGCGGGACGGCCGGATCTGTTGGAAAAAGTCGAAGGGCTGGGCCGAAATGAAAAACTTGAAGCGCTGCCCGGGCGGCTGCGTCGCGCCTATGAATGGTACAACGCTAAGTTCGGGGGGATAGGATCGAATTGGGTGACGCACATGTATCGAATGACGGCCCAGCGTAAATATCCGGACATCCAGATCTTCCCGCAAAGTCTGTCCTACATGCGCAAGCATACGCACGATGCGTTCAACATGATCGAAGCGGACGGGGATTACAGCTGGATCTACCACAACGGCAATTATTACAGAGATCCTTCCATCGGTGGTGTGAACCGCGTGATCAACCCCGGTAAACCTCTGTGCATGATTACATGGATGGGATGGTACAACCCGCGTATCTTCAATCCAAAACCGTTGTGCATTTCCTCCAAATGGAAGTTGAAACCGTGGCGGATGCGGGAATATTTCGGGACGCGATCGGGGTTAGCCCTCTGGGCCAGTGGCACGGAGGCCGGATTTTTCCCGCATATCGGATTCGCAAAAGAATCCAAAAAAGATGAAAAAGGGTATCACGGGATGGGAACCCTTTCGTTTCGCCTGAAACCCTGGTCGGACCATGCGAAAAAAGCCGTCGAATACATGCTCGACGACGACGAATACTGGGAAGTGGTGGAGGGACGCCTCGATATCGAGAAGATGAACGAAAAACGCGGAGACGGTGGGCTGGGAATGATGGCACCTGGTGAGGACGAGGGGATGGATGTCCCCCCGCTGGAGGAAGGTCCCACCCCAAAAGAAAAAAAGCTCAAAGAAAAACGCGAGGAACTCTATGAAAAACTCATGACGGGCGTCTCTTACATGAACATCTTCAATCTGGACAATACCCGGGCACTGTCGAATCTTCCCAAACCGGATACGAACCTGCGGGATACTTTACTCATCATGGGGCGCGATATCTCCTGGTGGGCCGATGGGTCATTTTTCAAAATGCCAGCCGAGGCTATCGTGCAGGGCTGGGACCTCGTGCCAAACTATGAATGCATCGGCGACGCGGAACTCATGAACTACGATACGATTTTACTCCGATCAACCAACGATGGGGTGACCTCGGAACTGGTGGAACGTATTAATCAATGGCTGCGCAACAAAAAAGACGGTTTGCTGATTGTGTGGGGCGATTGCACCAGCGATAAAGTGTTGTTCCCGTCACTGACGCTCGACGAGATCGATGACCCCTTCCTCTGGGAGAATGATGTCGCATTCCACGTGCAAAAACGGGTGAAACAGACGTATAAAGATCGGCGTGGACGCAAACGCACCCGCAAGAACTGGCCAGCAATGAAGGAGTTGCGCAGGGCCGATGGAGAACCGGTAAAAGACCCCGTCAGCCGGTTGCATAATACGATCTCAGGCGAGGTGAAACCGTTGATCACGACGAAAGATGGGAAAGCTATCCTGGCGCGCTGGAAGGCGCCGCCGGAAGTCAAAAATGTGGTTCTCTTCGATGGTGCATACCCCGCCGGACCTGAATACACGGCCGCGCTGGAAAAAGTGATACTGAGAATCGACGAGGAACGTGGCTCAGATGTGAAACGCAACCACTGGTGGGGACACACGATCTATGAGAACGACAAATTCGTGGTGGATGTGGCGACCAGCCAGTTGGGCATGTTCCACAAAGAACGCCCCCGCAAACATCAGGGCGTCGACATCATTACTGGAGAGATCAACCCGGTGGTGAAACACAAAGAAAGCGCGCTGGTCCTGAAGGATTACGTCGGGCCCTACGCCGGTGGCAAGGGCGATTGGGCGGTAATGGCGCGCGAGGCTTTGCATACGATGACGGTCAAAAGTCCGAAAGAACTGTATGTCAAGGCCGACGGGGTGACCCGTGTTTCCCACATCGGCCCCGAATCGATCAAACTGGAAGAGGCAACGGGATTCGAAGAAGTTGAGAATCAGGTGCTGGTCTGGAAGATGATGCGCGAAGGCACGAAAGCCTACAGCCAGAATGAAGTCAACGGCGGACGCGAATTGCACGTCTACAGCCCGGACCCGTTCACCGTCCTCACCGGTTCGGAATAAAAAAGTTTCCCGAGCCGAAAGCCCCCCTGTGGCTCATGGTCTAAAGAGTTCTATGGGACCCATAAGAAACGACCCGCAGTCCCTTATGCCACTTTTTCGTTCTTTAAAGTCGTACCCGAAAAAAACGAAAGGAAGTTAACGCTGTGACGGGAGATGTAGTACTGGAAAGACGTCGATTTCGATCTCTATCGCCCACCCTGATTCGGCTCGAATTCGGGCTGTCGGCTGAATTTGAAGATCGGCGGAGCATTGTGGCGTACGAAAAGCAGGAACCGTGTTCGTTCGCCGACGTTCGAAAAGAAGGCGAATGGACGGTGCTGGATACGGGAAGTGTGGAAGTGCGCAGCCGACAGAACGACAAACCTTTTGACAGAACGAATCTGGAGATCCGCTGGACGGATGATCGGTTGCGGCAGTGCTGGCGGCCCGGGGACCGCGACCACCAGAATCTGGGCGGGACTCTGCGTTCGCTGGATCGTTACGGTGGGGCGGCTGCCGAGCTGGATGGAGTGCATACGGCGGATATGGAAGCACCCGACCCCGCGGCGACCAACTGGCCGGCCTGGATCCAGTGCGAGGAAGCTCCGCTCTACAAGGAACTTCACCCGAACCCGCCCGAGAATCTGAATGAAGGCAGCTGGTTGCGACTGGCGGATGCGGATCATAACGACGGACGACTGATGGAACGGTTCTGGAACTGGTACGTCGAAGCGCGCAAATTCTGCCCCGGCGTTGTCAGCCGGAGTGGATACCATTTTCTGAACGATTCCCAGAGTGCCGTGATGGACGAAGACGATTTCCCGGTCGAGCGGGAGCGTCCCGGCTGCCAGGACTGGTATTTCTTCGCTTATGGACGGGACTACAAGCAGGCGTTGCGAGATTTCCACACTCTTGCGGGACCGGCCCCGCTACCCCCGCACCGGAGCCTCGGCATCATATTCTCCCGCTGGCCAGCGTTCTCGCAGGAGGAAGTCCGGGAACTCTACGAAGGATTTCGCGAGAACGGTTATCCGCTCTCGGTATTGATCATGGACATGGAATGGCACGAGTTCGGCTGGGGACACTGGGATTTTAACGAGGAACTGATCCCCGACCCCGAGCAGTTTTTCGAGTGGTGTCACGAGCACGATATGGACGTGGTCTTCAACGACCATCCACTGGATGTCCGCAGCGACGATTCCCATTTTGAACCCTACCTGGAGAAAGCAGACACGCGGGAAAAGGTGCATGATATAACCTACGGCGATCGGGAAAATGAGCGATCAACTCTTCCGGCTGTGCCGGTGGATATCACAAACAAAAAGGAAAACCAGGCCTTTGTG
>JAGXLK010000172.1 GCA_018334735.1 Planctomycetota bacterium
GGCGCGGCGATTGTGGCTGCTGTAGGCTCTTCAGGTTCTTTTGCAGATGCAGCTGGCAATATGGTGCATTCTGAACGGGAAGTTTCTCCGCGGGATCAACTGGTGAAAACATACGAAGAGAAATACCAGCGTTTTGTGGAAGTTTGCCGCAATAAAGGTTATCTTGACGGTAACTTTTAAGGTGTGGGATGAAGCTTGTTTTCCGCTTGACTTTTTGGTCGGGTTGTCCTAAAAAAGCCACGTGTTATCGACGGGGCGTCGGACCACGCAAAGGAGCGTTCTCCGGTAGCACTGTCGTGCCGTAAGTAAAGAATGGATTTGATCACGTGACTTGTTCGAGCCTACTGATAGTGAGGGAGGAGTTGAACAGATGGCGAAGAAAGAAATCAATGTCGGTTTGATTGGATGCGGCTTCATGGGCGTCGCCCACAGTTTTGGTTACCGCAACTGCCCGGCTGTTTGGGATCCCGAATGCAAACCGGTTATGAAATGCATCGCCGGGACCGAAGAAGAAGAAGTTGTTAAATCCACCGCAGAGCAGCTCGGCTGGCAAGAATATTCAACTAACTGGGAAGAGATGATCCAGCGCGATGATATCGATATGGTCGATATCGCGAGCCCCAATTTTGCCCACGTGGAAAATGCCGTTGCCGCTGCTGAAGCGGGGAAGGATATCCTCTGTGAAAAACCGCTGGCGAATGACCTCGAAGGTGCGCAAAAAATGCTCGATGCCGTGAACGAAGCCGGTGTGAAAGCGCTTTGCGGTTTCACCTATCGCCAGGCCCCGGCGGCTCAGCTGGCAAAACAGATGATCGAAGCTGGCGAACTGGGAGAGATCTACCACATCAGGGCTACGTATCTCCAGGATTGGATCATGGATCCCGAGTTCCCGCTGGTGTGGCGCCTGAAAAAAGAACTGGCCGGTAGCGGCGCGCTCGGAGACCTCGGCGCGCATATCACCGATATGGCGCGTTACCTGCTCGGTGATATCGAGTCTGTCAGCGGCACGCTCGAAACCTTCATCGAAGAACGTCCGATCGAAGAAGCCGGCGCCGGCACAAAACTGTCCGATCGACAGGCGAGCGATAAGAAAGGTAAAGTCACCGTCGACGATGCCTCCATCTGGTGCGCCCGGTTCCAGAACGGAGCCCTCGGCACATTTGAGGCGACTCGTTTCGCTGGCGGACGCAAAAACTACCACACGTTCGAGATCAACGGTTCAAAAGCCAGCATCGCCTGGAATTTCGAGGATATGAACTATCTCGACGTCTGGAAAGCCGGCGAAGGTGTGGAACAGGGCTTCCGGAAGGTCCTGGCAACCAACGAAGAAACACCGGGATTCGAGAACTGGTGGCCGGACGGTCACATCATCGGATACGGCGAGTGTTTCGTCAACGAGATGAAAGAGATGATGGACGCCATCGCCGAAGACCGCGATCCTTGCCCCAGTTTTGAGGACGGCGTGAAATGCCAGGCTGTCCTTGAGGCCGTCGTCCAATCCTCGAAACAAAAAAGTTGGGTCGAGGTTTCGGAAGACTAACCGCAAGACGAATTACAGATTCGACACGGACGCCGTTGGATTGTTGTGCCGGTGTCCAGAAACCTTTACTTGTTGAGTTCTATGGAAGGAGTGAGCTATGGCGAGACCTGTAACAATCTTCACTGGCCAGTGGGCCGACATGCCGCTGGAAGATCTTGCGAAGAAAATGAGCGAGTGGGGATACGATGGCCTGGAACTTGCCTGCTGGGGCGATCATTTTGACCCCACCGAAGGCGCAGAGAATCCCGAATACTGCGAGGAGAAAAAAAGCCTCCTGGAAAAATACGGGCTGAAATGCTGGTCGATCAGCCACCACCTGGCCGGTCAATGTGTTCTCGATAACATCGACGAGCGCCACAACGAATTTGCGCCCGATGACCTCGCGGGCGATCCGGATGCCATACACGAATGGGCCATTGAAACCATGAAAAACACCGCCCGAGCCGCCGAAAACATGGGCATCGACGTGGTCAATGGTTTCACCGGCAGTTCCATCTGGCATCTGCTCTATTCGTTCCCCCCGGTCGATCCCGCTTCGATCGAAGAGGGGTTCGAGCTGCTCGCTGAGAAATGGAATCCCATCCTTGACGTCTTCGGCGAATGCGGCGTGAAATTCGCCCTTGAAGTCCATCCGACCGAGATCGCTTTCGATATCGTGACGGCCGAACGGGCTCTCGAGGCCCTCGACGGACGGGAAGAGTTCGGCTTCAACTTCGATCCGAGCCATCTGGAATGGCAGGGGGTGGATCCGGTCAAGTTCATCGAGACGTTCCCCGAACGTATCTACCACGTTCACATGAAAGACTGCGCCGTCACGCTCGATGGCACGACGGGAATCCTTTCATCGCATCTGGATTTTGGTGAACCGCGGCGCGGCTGGGACTTCCGGAGCCCCGGACGCGGCGATGTGGATTTCGAAGAAATAATCCGAGCACTTAACCGGATCGGATATGACGGCCCGCTCAGCGTTGAGTGGGAAGACAGCGGAATGGACCGCGAGCACGGGGCCTCAGAAGCCTGCGGATTCGTCAAATCCGTCGATTTCGCCCCCAGCGACGTCGCTTTCGATGCCGCTTTTGATGAGGAAGACTGACTCGATGCGTGCGTGAATCCCGCGCATGAAAACGAGTGACAATCAACGCCCCCGGTTTCCTTTGTGGGACCGGGGGTTTTTTATTCCCGTCCAACTGTGCACGCACAAAGGCATCGATGCTGCCATCCTTCCCGCCGGCCGGCCGGAACATCTGCCGGAGCACGTGCGAGGGACTTGTAGGCGGGTGAGACGCGGAGCCATGTGAGCGGACTGGACTTCAGCCAAGGCTGGAGTTCAGAACGTGGTCCAATGCGGTCGTATCTCCCCGCATCGTGACGTGTGTGATCAACTGTCCGCCTCAAGTCCAGTTTCGCTCGCCGATGGCGGGCTCTGCTGAACTCGAGTCTCCGTTTGCTGCAAGCGGACTGGACTTCAGAACCGCTCTTGCGGGGCTGGAGTTCAGAACGCGACCCAGATACCGGAACAGATTCTGCGGTTTCCCCGCCGGCCCAGCATCAACCCAGGACGTCCCTTGTGTTTTTTCCGTTTCATTTGACGCATAGTCGGAAAACGCTATAATGCGCGGCGTTGGACAGGGGAAGCACCGGGAACTTCATAAATGTAAGGGACTTTTTCAACAAATTAAGCGGGGAAAGTTGATGACGACAGGGTTATGGGGATTAGTTCATCTGCCGCTCAGGTGGCGCGTATTTGTTTCTGTAGCCATCCTGCTTCTGCTCCCACCTACCTTTGCTCCACCCGCCGCCTCTGCCGCGAGAAAAACCAAACCGGCTTCGGAATCTAAGTCCCCGGATCAGCAGGCCGGCGAGCGGCTCGGGGAAGCGTGGTCGGCTTTCTATGCGGGCCGCCTCAAACAGAGCTACAGGCTCGCCGGCAGTCTCACCAAACTGACCTCCCGGCGCGAGCTGCGCTGGGCCGCCCTCCAGGCCGCCCACATCCAGGCGCGCTGCCTGTGGGCCCGAGGCGACCGGCGCTCGCGCCAGAAAGCCGGGCAAATATGGTCGAAACTCGGCCGATCCTCCACCCGTAACTCTCTGCGCCAGCGACTCAAGATCGCGGAGGCGCTCCGCCTGGAGGAGGCTTGGGACGATGCCGACCGGCCCGGTTTTGAGCGAGTCACCCGGCTCCTGGAGGAGGTCCTGAAGGACAACCAGCCCCACACCGCCACCCCCGAAGCGGCCATCCTGCTGGGACGCATCCGCGCGGAGGCGGGCCAATTTGAGAAAGCCAGAAAAGCCCTCAAATTTGCCATCGACCTGATGGGAGCCGAAGGCGCCGCCGGGCGGCTGGAGATCCCCGAGAAACTCACCCGCGTCTTCCTGGAGGAGGCTAAAGCCGTCCGGAAGCGATTGACCTACCAGAGCGACGCCGGCCGGGCGGAGTTTGAGGCGGCCGAGCGGCTGCGCCGCGCGGCCCGGGCCGACAGGGGCAGGGAGCGGCTGCGCAAGTACAGAAAAGCCCTCCAGGCCTACCGGGAGTTGGTCCGGACGTTCCCCCGCTCGGGCTACGCCCCCCGCAGCCAGGTTGCCATCGGGCATTGCCTGATCGGTCTGCAGATGCCGGGCCGTGCCGCCGCTCACTGGAACAAATTCGTCCGCGCCGAACCGTCCGGCCCGTGGCGGGGTCAGGCGTTTGTGGCGCTTATCGATCTGCTGCTCCGGCAAAAGCTGAACCTGGAGAAAGCCGCAAAATGCGCCGAGCTGGCCCGCCCGGCCGTTTCGAGGGGGCTGGCGGGTGAGAGATCGGCCGCTTCCTGGAAGACGGTCGCCCGGGAGGTGTGGATCCGTATCGGACTGGTCAGTTTCTGCCGGGGCGAGCACGAGGTGGCCGCCGAAGCGTTCCGGGAGGCGCGGAATCGCACCGGAGATCGCCACAGCACCGAGCGTCTTCAGCGCCTGATCGATGCCGCCGCTTCCGGCCGAGCGCTGATTCCCGGCGAGCTCGCGGGGGAAGGTTCCTCGGAAGGGAAAATGAGCCGGCCGGCCCTGGCCCTTTCGATCGGGATGATCCACCACCTGGCCGGACGGGAACAGAAAGCGCTGGCGTTCTTTGAGTTTGCAGGGGGGAGATCCGGAGATAAGAATTCCCGCGACCGCCGCCCAATGGCCGGAGCCACGTCGTTGCAAATTGCGTTCAGTGAATTTGGCAGAGGCGCCGCGCTGCAGTCCGGAAAGAAAACCAACCAGGCGCTCCGGCACTTCCGGAGGTCTCTTAAGAAAAGTCCCGCCGGGACGTGGCATGACGAGACGCTCTGTCGGATCGGGACGATCATTGAGAAACGGGCCGAAAAGAAAGGCAGCACGCCTGCGGAACTGGCAACCGGCCGGGCGGAGGCGCTTCCCTGGTGGCGACGGATCCTGAAAAACCACCCGAAAAGCCCGCGCCGTGAGCTGGCCAGTTACCACATCGGGCTTCTGCGAGACGAGCTGGCCCGGGCGGCGGCGGACCGGACCTCCGGGAAAACGTGGCAGGGGATCGCCGCCGACCTGACCCAATTTTGCAAAGACTATCCCGCAAGTCCCCACGCGGGCGATGCCGCCGTGCGGGCGATCGATATCGCTCTTGAGAGACTTTTTGATATGGAAGCCGCCTCCGAGGCGGCAAAGGCGGCCGTCGGGTGGGCGGAGAAAATCAAAAACGCCGGGCCGAACTCAGCAGGCCGAAAAGGGCTCCCCGCCTGGTATATGTCGGAGGATCGGCCAACGGGCAAACAACTGGATGAGATTCTGTTTAAATGCTACTCGCGGGCCGGTCTGGTGTGGCATCTGCTGGGCAGACAGGACAGAGCGGTAGAGATGTTTCGAGCAGCAAAGCGGTATGAGAATACGCCCCGCGCCGGGGCGGGGGTGCAGACGGGAATGGACCGGATGGTCGCGATTGCGCGGGGGGCGATTGATCCTTTGACTCCCGGGGATCTTTTGTCCGGGCTAAAACACGAGAAACAGAAGACCGCTCTGCGTCTGGGGGATTTGGCGCTGCTGAGGTTCCGTCCGAAACGGGCGGAAAAACTGTACGGCCGTCTGCTGGCCGGGTCGAATCCTTTTCCGGACCCTTCGAACCGCTTGAAGTCTTATCTATTTTTCCGGATGGGACAGTCGCTTAAGTATCAGCGCCGAAGCGAAGAAGCCAGGGCATACCTTAAGCGGCTCTACGACCCGAAATACAGGGATTACCGCTGGGCCGCCGACGGTATTTTCCGCGTCGGTACCTGGATGCAGAACGAGATGCAGGATGCCGAAGCGGCGATGCCCCACTGGGAGCACGTTTTTACCCATAATCCGGAACATCCGGAGGCGGAACGTTCCCTTTTTTACTACGGAATCATGGCGATGCATAGGCAGCAGTACGCAAAGGCGAAAAAGGCCTTTACGGAATATCTGCGTCGATATCCGGACTCCCGCTGGACGGAGCGGGTGCGGACAAAACTTTTGCCCAAAGCCAACAGACTGACGAAGGAGAGTG
>JAGXLK010000173.1 GCA_018334735.1 Planctomycetota bacterium
TGCTCAAGCGCTTCGCCCATGCAAAGGACCATAGATTCGCGATCAGATTGGCTCACGTGGACTCCACTCCCGCACGTGTGATATCCGAGGAGCTCGGCTATGATTTTCGCTCCCCGTTCCACAGCATGGTCGTAATCTTCCAGCAGAACCACACCTGCCCCTTCTCCGCAGACAAGCCCGTCCCGGTCGCGGTCGAAAGGCCGCGGGCTCATTGTGGGATGGTCGTTGTATTCGGTGGATGTGGCATACAGCACGTCGAAAGAACCCGTTACCGTCTCGTGCAATTCTTCCGCCCCCCCGCAAAGCATGATGTCCTGCCGTCCCTGCCGGATCAAATCCATTCCGGTTCCAATTGCCTGGAGTCCGGAAGCGCACGCGGCAGAGGTGGCCATCACGACCCCGCGGATACCGAAGTATTCGGCCACGTTCATTGTAACGGTATGAGAAAGGGTACGAAAAAATTCCGAAGCGCCCAGCAGGGCAAAGTTTTCCTCGGCGGCCAGTAATCTGTAGGTCTCCATTATCGTAATGGGGCTGCCTGTAGTGTGGCCCATTATACAACCGAGTTGAGGATTGCCGCCCACATCTTCCCGGTCGAGTCCGGCGCTTTCGACGGCCTGCTCAGCGGCCTGGGCACCGTAGATACTCATAGGACTCATAGTCCGACGCGAACGCCGGGGAATATCGCGTTCATTCTGCATTTCAAGCGGAGCACCCAACATGCTTCTGAGACCGTCGTAGTGTTCCCACTCGTCAATACGCTGAACCGCGCTACGGTTCGCGTACAATCCCTCCATCATTTCTGTCACCCCGTATCCGAGGGGCGTTACAACTCCGCAACCTGTGATAACGACACGCTTCATCGGCGTAATCGACCTTCAATAAACTTCTGGAAACGGGGTTTGCCAATCACCGAGCGACAGACAAAAAATGCCGAAGCCATTGCCCCCACAACGCCCGGAAGCAATGAACTCTGGCCGGCAACATATAGATTGAGCAGAGGCAATTTACCCAACAGGTTGAACTGTCCTGCTTTTTGCTTGATACCGTAGGCGGCCCCGAATGGGCTGTTGAGATAATCGCGGTAAGTGAGCATGGATGCTGTCGCCATGAGTTCCAATTCATTGCGAAACTCGGGGAAATAGGGTTCCAAACGCCGGCATATTGCTTCAGCTCGACTGCGTTTATAGGCCGCGTATTTTTCTCCCCTTTGCCCGGTCCGTGTTTCCTTCCAGGGCTCCACATCCTCAAAAAAACTCACCTCCAAAGCCATCATCGTCTTGACCATCTGACCGTCAACCTTTTCGCGACCGAACAGCATAACCATAGGCCTCGCGCCCTCGCATTCGGGACTCATCATACGATTAAAATCGGTATCCGGATAAATCGAAAAGATAGGGGTATCGTTGGGCTCGTCAGGCGGCTCTTCGGCCAGTTTCCCAAAGACCGAAAAAAAACCGACGGACGGTTCAAAATCACGCACCCGGTGACGGAAGGCGGGGGTCGTATGATGGTCGGGAAGCATCTTCAAAATCTTAAGAGGATGGATTGTGAAAACGCAGGCATCTGCTGATAATTCGGACCCGTCCGAAAGTATAAAATGCTCCACTTTTCGGTCTTTGATACCATCGACTGATTCCAGGGCACAATCGCACCGCACTTCCACATTCACCCCATCCAGCGCCTTCAGAAACGCTTCCACGATAGCATCACCTCCGCCCTCAATACGGGCGGAGGACTCCATCAATCCAGCGGTAACACGGCAATGATCCGAAAAGGCCATTTCGGCCGGAGGAGTCCCGTAGCACGTGCAAAAAGCGGCAAGAATTGCCTGGAGAACCGGATTTTCAATATGTTCATCAAGCACATCCTGTAATGTAATATAATCTTCGTCCAGTGTCGGTGGGCGCTGACTGAGTCCCCTGACATTCATGGACGTTGTTCGCTCGCAGACTTTTATGAAGAGATCGAAATAGTCGTCCAACCCGGCTTTTTCATCGGGAAAAAATCGCTTCAGGTTCTCACGGCTTCTTTCAATACCGCTGGGGAGCGTGTATGTTTCGTCGGTCGAGGGAAAAGCAATCCGATGGCAATGCTGCTCAGGCAAAAAAACCGGATTAATTGACTCATGCAACCCGAGCACGGCGAGCATATCGGCGAGCATTCCGTAATCGTTCTGGCTCAATCCCCCGGTAAAATGGAGTCCGACGTCAAAAGGTATATTTTCGCGGCGGAACCGGGCCAGAGAACCACCAGGATTGGGGGCCTCCTCCAGCACAAGCACACGATTTCCCTTCAGACCCAGCAATAGGGCTGTGGTCAAGCCGCTCGCTCCGCTCCCGACGACAATTTGATCGTAATGTTCCATACCGGGTGCCAAATGCCTCACATTGCAAGTCCGCCGTTGACGCCAATGACCTGTCCGTGGACATACATATTCTTTTCCACACAGAGGAAACGTATCACAGATGCCACATCGGCCACCTCCCCAAAATGGCCGAGCGGAATCAATTTTTTGATTTCCTCTTCCTGAAGATCCTCCGTCATTTCCGTGTTAATTACGCCGGGCGAGACGACATTTACATAGATATTACGTTCGCCGACCTCTCGAGCAAGTGCTTTGGCTGCACCGATAACTCCCGCTTTGGCAGCCGAATAATTTCCCTGTCCCGCTTGACCGATTTGCCCGGACACCGAAGCCACCGCCACAATACGTCCACGGCGCTCCCGTAACATCGGAAAAAGCACAGCACTTATCACGTTATAAAAACCGTCCAGATCGGTCCGAACAACCGTATTCCATTCCTCCTCCGTCATCCACACCATCAGATTATCCCTGGTAACACCTGCACTTACAACAACGGCATAAGGCGGCGTTTCTTCGGCACGGTCCTGCAGAGCCTTTTTGACCGCATCCGAATCGGCCACATCAAAAGCAAACAACTCACAGCTCTGACCACTCTTTTCAATCTCAGCCCGGGCCGACTCGGCAGCCTCATTGTTACTCCGATACGTCAACCAGATATCGAACCCGGCTTCGGCGAGCTCAACCGCGGCCTGCCGACCGATCCCCCGGCTTCCGCCAACGATGAGAGCAATTCGGGATTCTGTCTCGTTCATTTAAACACCTTCCCGGCTGAAACGACAAAAAATTGATCGTCTGCTTTGGAATTCCCCCGCGACGAAGATATCTGCTCGCCGCGGCATCAAATAATGAGGATACGCTCTGAGGCGACGATTCGCAACCATGACACACATATTGGCGCCCCCACATTCCCCTGGTGCAGGCATTTTACCGGCCTGTTGCGGCATTCTCCGCGTGTTCGAAAGGATTGTTCCACAGGTCAAAAAAATTGAAATATTGCCAGGGATGTTTTTCCACATATTTTTCCAGCGCATCGGCCAATTTCTGCGCATGCGGCTCGGCATCTTCCGGTTCTCGTACGCCCGGCGGAACATCGATAACTTCAGCAAGGTCCACTACATACAGGTTAATACGAGGCTTATGGGAGAATAGAACCACGATCGGGCGACCGGTCGCTGAAGCGAGTCGATAAGGAGAAAAAGGAAAGATCACCTCCTCCCCAAGAAACCTCGCCTTAACGGTCTCCTCCTTTCGGCCAAAGACGCGGTCCGCCATAACCCCGAGAATGCAACCTTCTTGAAGCACTTGTACCATCTTCAGAACACTCTGCGGGCCTTCCCTCGGGTCGATGACTTTTACGGGCATATTTTCCCGACGGAGATGAGCCTCGGCACTGTTGCCTTCCGGAGGAATGATCACCGCATAAACGGGACGATCTATCAGAGAAAGGGAGCTCATTGCCAATTCCCAGCATCCCACGTGGGCATTGGCCATAACGACACCATCGCCCCCTTCCAGTGCCGCCCGCATGGCCTTTTCATCCTCACAGGTCGCCTTGATAACATCTTCCCCGAGCAAGGCATACGCAGCTCGGTCAATCATAGTGCGGCTGAAGGTAAACACGAGCCGATAGCTGTCCCAAAACCGCCGCAACGGATTCCTGTGATCCGGGAAACGGCGTCGAAGATAATATTGGGTCCGGCGGCGAATCTCGGGGACAAAAATTACGTACCATAGAACAACGAAATACATAATGTGGTAAGCAGGACGCAATCCACCAATGCGGATAACAAAATAGAAAAAGCGGAACTGCCAGCTTTTCCCGACGTCTTTTACAGACCAATCAGCAGTGGTCTTTGCTGAATCATCTTCGTCCTGGTAACCAGGAGTTCCCATGAGATATATACGAGGTTCCAGAAATTAGAAAGTACTGAACACGATTGGAGAGTAGCCGGTCAAGCCCGGGATTTCAAGGTCGCGCCCGGCCGCCAACCTCAGCGGATTCAGCACCCTCATTTCAATTGACAACAACCGACGTCTCGGCTAAGCTAAGCGTGGATTGTATCGTATGTAGCGATCTTATCGGGGTCCTTTCTTGCCATTTCCTGCACCGGGCTGAATAAGTTTCCCAACGCACCGGTTGAAAAGTTCTCTGATCGCACGGGAAGGTTGTCGCTTTCATGAGTTTGGATGAGTTACGTAAACGCATCGATGGAATCGATGTGCAGATCGTCCGACTGATCAACGAGCGTGCGGAAATTGCTCACAAGATCGGAGAACTCAAAGCCGAATCCAGCGACTCCGTCTATAAACCTCACAGGGAAGAAGCGGTCTACGAACACGCGATAAAGGCCAATGATGGACCGATACGAGACGAATCAGTGAGAGCCGTTTTCCGGGAAATTATGTCCGGTTGCATCGCTCTTGAAAAAGCGCTGAAAGTTGCTTATCTCGGCCCGCCAGGAACGTTTACCCACTGGGCGGCGCGAAGCAAATTTGGAGATTCGGTCAACTATGAACCAAGCAAATCCCTGGAAGAAGTTTTTGCCGAAGTGGAAAGAGGAAGAGCGGATTACGGTGTGGTCCCGGTGGAAAATTCCACAGAAGGCGGGATTCGTGATACCCTGGCGCGGTTTTTGGAAAGCCCGCTTAAAGTCTGCGCCGAAATCGTAATTCAAATTCACCATTCACTGATGGCAAACTGCAATCTCCAGGAAATCAAAACGGTCTATTCAAAAGGCACTGTCTTTGGGCAGACCCGCGGATGGCTCAGAGAACATTTACCGGATGCCGACCTCGCTGATGTGCCGAGCACAAGTAAAGCTGCCGAGTTGGCCTCTCACCAGGACCATGCCGCCGCGATCGGACACAAACAGCTCACGGCCGCTTATGGATTGGAACTGCTTTTCGAAAACATCGAAGATACCCCTGACAATGTCACACGGTTCTTCGTAATTGGAAACCACATGAGCGGCCCGACAGGAGACGATAAAACGGCTGTCCTCTGCAGCGTCCGAGATAAAGTCGGCGCACTTCATAGCCTGCTCACACCGTTCAAAGAGTTCGGCATCAATATGACAAAAATAGAATCTTTCCCGGCACGAGGATTGAAATGGCAATACTACTTCTTCATCGATTTCATCGGCCATCCCGAAAACGAAGACGTGCAACAAGCCATGGAGGCCATGAAACAAGAATGCACCGAATTTATTGTGCTGGGGGCTTTTCCGCAACAGGCTGATGGCGAAACAGATTGATATTCGTTTTTCCCAAAGCATACCAAAACAAACTAAGCACGAGAGCAACTGAGGAGAAACCCGAATGAGAAAGCTTTTCATTGCCGGTAACTGGAAGATGAACCTTGACCTCGAAACAAGCGTCGGCCTGGTCCAAGACCTCAAAGATCAGGTCGGAGGTTTCGATGATGTGACCCTTGCCGTCGGCCCACCGTTTGTTTATCTCAATGCCGTGGCCGATATCCTTGAAGGCACAAAAATCGGAGTCGCTGCACAGAACATGTATATCCAACCGGAAGGTGCTTATACCGGTGAGGTCAGCGGCCCAATGCTGCTTGATGTCGGTTGCGAATACGTAATACTGGGACACTCGGAACGAAGACATGTCTTCGGCGAACCGGACGAACTCATCAACCAAAAAGTGCAGAAAGCCTTCGAATACG
>JAGXLK010000174.1 GCA_018334735.1 Planctomycetota bacterium
GGGGAGATGCAGTTTGTCTGAGAGCAGACTCCAAAGATACCGCTCATAATTTGCCTCTCAAAAGGTTGCTTGGGTTCCGATTTTCAACTGAAAATATAGCAGATTTTATCTTACTTTTACAGCGGGGGCAGATTCAGACTTTTCTCGCTTTCTTTTTGCCGTCATTGCTGGCGGTGTTTCTAAGACGCCGACGGGCCAAACGGGCAATGCGGTGCTTACCCAGAAAATCAAAACCGTCAATAATCTTCAGCATGATTTCTCGGGCAACAGACTGGCGTTGCTCCGCGCTGACCGACCGGGAAGTGTCGCCTCCAAAGCGAAGAGGCTCTCCAAAATAAAGCTGCACACGACCGGCTCGGGGTAGCAACCTATGCAGTGGCCAAACATCATAAGCGCCATCGACCGTGACAGGGATCACAGGGGCGTTTGTTCTAATTGCCAGGGCTCCTGCGCCGGGACGCGGAGATTGAGGGAGACCATCTTCCGTCCGCCCACCCTCCGGGAAAATGCCGCAAACTTCCCCCCTTTCAAGAGCACGGAAAAGGTGGCGGTAAGCGTTAGGGACGCGGGGAGATTCTTCAACGGGAGAAGGATTAAAAAGTTTCATAAGTGGGCCGATTAGCGGATAATGGAAAAACTTTTGGAGCGCCATATAGGTGATATGACGATGCACAGCCATGCTGATGAAGATGGGATCGTAGTACGATTGGTGGTTTGAAGCAAGAATGGCCGGCCCTCTGTCCGGTATGTTCTCAGTGCCAACCCATCTCAAGTGATGCAGTAAAGCGATAGGGGGGTAGAGCAGGATTTTTCCAAATTGATCCAACAAAGGTTCTTGCTGCCGATCCCTATTATTTTCGGGAAGAGTCATGAATGTTGACCTTCCAGACAAAAACCATTCCGATGCCCATTGTGAGGATTTGGACCAGAAGAGCAACTCGATATCCGCCCGTCGGAGAGCCACCAAACGGAATATCCGCAAGAACCCCGAAAAATATCATCCCGATCATGCTGAGTTTATGGCCGACATTGTAGAGCCCAAAATATTTTCCAATCTGTCCTTCTGGCGCGAGGCTGAGGAGCATTCGCCGCCCGGCGACCCACACCGTGCTCAGGCCGTAGCCCCCAAAGATAAGAAAAGCTGGATAAAAAGTCCAGGGGCTGCTTGAAAGCCCGCATACGGCGACAGCAATGATGAACGCTACTCCGGCGGAAAGGAAAATGGGTCGGGAACCGTATCGATCGCTGAGCCGACCTCCTATAATCCCCATAATAAGCGCCGAGATTGCGAAAGGAATCATCCAGAACATGACTGTCTGAAGCGAGAGCCCCAGAACGTGTTTAACATAAGGAGCATAGCCGATAATTGTCGCGTTTAAAGCATCAACGCATAGAAAATTGCCGATCAAAAACAGAAAAATTGATTTTCTGCGGGGGAGTCGTAGTATCGTGGCGACCGTGCGTTTGTAGGCTGTTTTAAGGACTGCAACCGGCTTTGGGATGGGGGGATTGGCCGGGCGCTCCGGAACCAGGATGAAAAGCGGCAAGCTGAACAGGAGGAACAAAACGCCGGCGAGTGTAAAAAGTGGAGTCAGGGGATGGGATGGAGCGATGGGGCGGTAAAGATGCGTTACAAACATCGCGATCGGGAGAGAAAACGCCACACCAGCGTAACCAATTCCGACTCCAAGCCCGCTGATCAGGCCGCGCCGCGAGGGTGGACTTACAAGGGGCAGTAGGCTGTCATACAGGGGAAAACACGCGTTATAGGCAAAATTGGCCAAAAAATACAGTACCAGTATCATCCATGCCTGGTATGCTCCCGTAATTGCTGAGCAAGCTGCGCAGCAAAGTGCCGTGAAAAAAAATAGAAGATGTTTGGACCCTCCTGTACGGTCCGCATACTCACCGATGAAAGGCATTACGAGCCCCCCGAGACCCATCGATGTCGCGGCCGTCAGAAAAGTGTATTTCTCAACACCGGTGAATTCCTTCACGTGAAGAGCAATGGCGAAGGAAACCACGACAGCCGAATAGATGGTATTCGCAAAATCATACAGCGCCCATCCAATCGCCCGGGGCCATTTAATCTGAGAGACAGCTCGAGGAGAGTTCTGTGTCACTTGCTGATTCCTTTTGCTGATTTGTGGAAATGTGCAAAATTTCCAGTTGCTCACATTGTCAGGACCGAGCCCGCTATTTGCAAGCTTACGTCTCGGCTTAGAAAATGCTTTGTGAGGCCTTTAGATAAAAGGCAAGACTTTATGTGCATCCCCACGAAATGCGAAAAATGTGCTGAAAAACAGCGAGTCAATTTGAATCATTGCGCCGGGGCGATTACAATTCCAGCTCTTATTTGTCGCGGTTCATTACTCCAAAGTGGAAAAATTCTGTATGGCATATCCCAGCGTCCAGGGACAATTCGCTGAGAGCGAGCGGCCAGTTACCTTCCGCAGCCTGGTTATCGGCGCTTTTTTTTGTGCGCTTCTCGGCGTGGCCATCCCTTATTTCGACATACTTACAAGCACCTCTGAACTGGGGGGATGCCATTTCCCCGTTGGACCAATCTTCAGTTTGACCGTAATCATTCTGCTTCTGAACATCCCCCTTAAAATGAAGGGGGTCCTGGCCAGGGGACTTTGGGGAGCGGGGCTGGGAGCGTTTGTGGCATTCGTTGTGGTTCATTTATCCGGTATGAGCCAGATTCCTGCCGTTCTTACCTTTGGGACAGGAATAATTCTCTTTGCCGGTCTGGTGATTGGACTGGGATTCCGTGGACCACTTAACGCCAAGGAACTGCTCGTTATTTTCAGCATGATGCTGATCTGCAGCGGCATTCCCACCTTCGGGCTGATCAGTCAGCTGCTGCCAATGGTGACTTCGTGGCAATACCTCTCTCCCGATACCGGTTGGGCTGATTCGTTCTTTAACCTCATACCCGAATGGCTGGTTGTGGGCGATCCTCAGAAGATGCTGACCGGAAAAGAGGCGGGGCTCAATTTCCAACAGATTAGCCGTGAACATTTTCTGGCCATTAAATGGTTCTATGAGAAAGTTCCGGAAGGCAAAAGTATTCCCTGGAAACCGTGGATACATCCGCTCATTACATGGGGTATTTTCATCACTTTCCTCTACGGCTACATGTTCTGCTGGACATCAATTCTCCGCAAACAGTGGGTTGAAAGGGAAAAATTGCTTTTCCCGCTGATGCAACTGCCGGTTGAGATGGCCAAGAATGAGGAAAAATCGAGTATTCTCAGCCCCCTTTTCAAGAATCCATATATGCTAATCGGGCTGGCAATACCTCTTTTGCTCCACAGTATTCTTCAGTTCCACGACTATTTTCTGGGTGAGTTACAAAGCAATTTCCTCAGAACGCGCGCCAAACCGTTCGTTGGAACGAATTTCAAGGCTTTCGGCGATGTCAACCTGACCGTGTATTTTGCTGTCATTGGATTCTGCTATCTGCTGAGCACGGAAATTACGCTGTCAGTGTGGCTTTTTTGGGTCGTTAACCGGTTCCAGAGAGTTGCTTATGACTGGATGGGAACCCCGGGACTGGTTTCGCAACCCGGTCAGGCCGGAGCGGCTCAGTTTATTGGTGCTCTGGTAATATTTGTTCTGTTCGGCTTATGGGCGGCGCGACGACATCTCTGGGATGTTGCCCGAAAAGCTTTCATAGGAGCCCCTGATGTCGATGATAGCCGGGAACTAATTGGTTATCGGGGTTCGCTGTTTGGGCTGATAATATGCCTGCTCGGCTTGATTGTCTGGTGTTTTGTGATGGGAATGCAGATTTGGGTGGCCATTTTTGTTTTCTTCGCCTTTACAATCGCCATCATCGGCATTACCCGTGCCGTCGTCGAAGGAGGGCTGCTTTTTGTTAAGATCGAAAGTGCAAAACCCATCGATTTCATACGGAATCTAACCGGGACGAAAGTCATCAGTGGTTCCAGCCTGACTGTGCTCAGCTTCATTCAATACGTGTCGATGTTCGATTTGAAAACACTCCTGATGCCGGCTCTGATGCACGGTTGTAAGGCCCGAGATACCGTTAATGACAGGTCGAAAAAGACGCTGTTCGCTTTCATTATCGCCATTGTGATAGTGATAATTGTCAGTGGGGGAGCAACAATGTGGGGCTGTTACAAACTCAAAGGTGCCAATAATGTTCATGGCTGGTATTATATTGATGGTCCTAGGGGAATTGCCTTTAACCCGTTAAAATCATGGATTGACCCCGGGAAATCACCGGAGCCAACCGGAATGGCGTTTATGGTCGGCGGGGCACTGGTGGCCGGAGTTCTGATCTTTATGAGGCGGAGTTTCCCCTGGTGGCCACTGCATCCTCTGGGCTATATCATGAGCCAGGGCTATTTCGAAAGCAGCCGTATCGCTTTCTCGTTCTTCTTGGGGTGGTTTATTAAGTCGATGATATTGCGATTTGCGGGCGGGAGATGGTTCAAAAAATTGAGGCCACTGTTTCTGGGACTTATCCTCGGTGAGTTTGGGGCCGCCGGTCTATGGTTGGTCATCGGGCTTATTCTCAAGGAACCCGGACCGCGCGTCTTTCCGTAAAGCGTTCTTAAGCCAACGGCCTTTCTGCCTGCAAACTGTTTGATTGTGGAGAGACCGAAAAATCAGCGGGCTAGCGGCGGGGCGAAAGGGCAGTCGGTTCGTGATTTTGGGATTGGGACAAGCACCTGGTTGTTGGCGTATTTCTCCCAGATTTCCGCCGGATTCAGGTTAATGCGAAGCTCTGGTTGAGTTTTTATCAGCAGAAATGGAACAGTTATGGCAAATCGGCCAACGGATCATAGAAACCTTGATCAGACCCAATTAAATCTCGATGTTGTGCGGGGAGAAGCGGGTGGTAAAGTTATCTGGCAACCCAGGATAGGGGCGTGGTACAACGACAAAATGTTCGAGGGTGAACCATTGCCGGAGCCGTATCGGGGCATGTCGCGCGTCGAGCTTTTTCAAGAACTCGGCTGTTCTAACCGCCTTTACGAATTCAATGCATGTTTCGTTTCACACGAGGATGAATCCGTAGGCCGCGCCACGAACGAACTCGGAAATGACAAATATGAGGTAGTTGTCGACACTCCGGTCGGGTGCCAGAGATCGGTTTATCGCCGAAGCCCGAATACCACCTGGCGCTTGCCGGAAAAATGGCCCATTTCGGATCCCGATGATATGAAAGTGGCGATCTGGCGCGAAGAGCGACGCACCTGGGAATGGGATCAGGAGAAATACGAGGAGCTTCTGGATACATGGCACGGCCTGGGCGCGCCCACAATGTATATTTGCCGCACGAGCATCCAGAAACTCTTCGTCGAAGATATGGGACCTCAGGCCGGAATCCTTGCTCTGGTTGATTATCCGGATCTCTGTAAAGCTTATTTCGACGCGCTTGAAATCGCCCAGAATAGACTTGTTGACGTTATCAACCAATCGCCGATTGAAATTATCAACTACGGGGATAATGTCCACGCCGGCACCTGCACGCCAAAGCTGTTTGAGGAGTACGTCCTGCCCGTTTACCAGCGTCGCACCGAACGGTTGCACGAGGGAGGGAAATTCGTGCACGCCCACTGGGACGGGGATTGCGGTCCGTTGCTGATCTATGCACAAGAGACGGGACTCGATGGAATAGAAGCCATCACGCCGAAACCCCAGGGAGACGTTACGCTGGAAGAGACCAAAGAAGCACTGGGGGATATGTTTCTCATCGATGGCGTGCCGGCGGTATACTTTGACGAAACTTACTCTGAAGAGGAGCTTGTGGATTGTGCGAGGAAATGCATCGACTTGTTCGCCCCGAATCTGGTCCTGGGTATCAGCGATGAAATATCGTCAACGGGCAAGATCGACCGTGTCACACTCGTGGGCGAAGTGGTCGACGACTACAACGCGTCCCTGTGATTGGTGTGGGATACAGTTATTTTTGTTCCACGTGGGCAGCCAAATCAAAGTGTCGATAGTATCCCGCCGTCAACGTAGATGATCTGGCCGTTGAC
>JAGXLK010000175.1 GCA_018334735.1 Planctomycetota bacterium
GAGAGAAGGAATCCCCGATAAGCCTGGGCCCGAAGACTGATACGCTTCAATCGTCACCGGATAACATTTGATCCGAACAACGTTCTCCTCGATCTCCAGAGCGGGGCTCCCGGATTGAAGCTCGCCTTCATCCGTTACCGTAAAGCTATGTTCGCCCGGCCAGATTGTATGTTTGCCGGGTTCGAGCTTCTTTTTGACGACCGGAACTCGCCCCACGTACTTCCTACCGTGGTAGCGTTCAAAAACAGATTGGCCATCGAGCCGCACATTCCGTGCCCAGCAGGTAACCGCTACCCCAACTTGTCTCATCTCAACGCCCTGAGCGGTTGACACTGGATTAACGATCGGTCGTTCTTCGTCGAGTTTATCCACCGTAACATCGGGCCGGTCGTAAGGCGCAAGCCGCAACTCCACGGTTTTGTCAGCAGACACTTCTCCCACCAGGACCAGGCAAAGAATGCCCAACAAAATCGCAGCCCAGCTGCCCCGCAGGAATAATTTATCTGTTTTCATTATCATTCGTCCGCCAAAGGCAATTATCAGTGTGTGTAAGCATAGAGCATCCAGTTTGTTGCCCACTGATACATAAGTTCTCGTTGTCGGTTATCTCCTCCATGCCCGATTCCTTCCCCGATGGGGTTTGAAGCCGTCGGGGGAGTTGAAACTTCCCAGCCGCAACCATCGTCATTGGGGCTGAAAAATACCGCCGGGCGCCCGTCCAGCAGAAAATACTGCCACGGTTTGTTGGGAAACCGACCCGCTTCCCCCGGCCACGGTGTTTCATACACCATCCGGAATACATCTTCCACGCGGGAATCGTCTTTCAAAAGCATTGTCGGTTCCGCACCGGGGATCATCTTTGCCACTTCCGGCCGAACGCTATCGGTAAATGCACTTCCCCGGTTATAACAATCATCCAGCAACAATGTCCCACCGCGACGCAAAAACCGTTGCATATTGGCCGTTTCCTTTTCATTGAACGACCAGCGGGTGTGAGAGGTAAGATAAACGATGGTAAACTCGAACAGCTCATCAGTAGCCACCTTGAGGCCGTCATTATCGACGTAAACAGGCAGATCGGTTCGTTTGTTCACCTGGTAGAGCATATAAGGGATTGCGGTAGGGTCAGCATTCCAGTCAACACCTTCCATTGAGGGGTTGATCCGACGCATAGCCAGCTTGTTTCTGCGTTCCTGCTGGCCCTTCTCGCTCTTCGCCCGTGCCTCTTGTTCCGAAAGCTTCGTCCTATTCATTTTCTCGGCACGTTCCGCCCAGGAAGCACGTACGCTACGTGACACCGTCACGAGACTGCTTACAGCCAACATTGTCAGCAACTGAAGAAAGACAGAGTAATGGCTATTTTTCCCTCGCATTTATTCCTCCTCCGACAGAAGCCGGAAATAATCGCCTACGGCATCTTCAGCCCCGCTGGGCCACGATTCTGGATTCAGTCTTGCTTCCAGTTCCCTTGGTTCAACTTCGTGTTGCTTTTCTTTTCGCACAGTCCGTTCAGGTTGGACAAGCAAATTTGTGCTGCGTTTTACTTTGTGCAATTCGCCGAGCAAACTTCGTCCGCCAAAAGCGAATTCCTTTTCGGTAAACTTCGCCAGATCCGGTCGAACCACAACAATTTCAATGGGCTGACTTTTACCGAGCCCCGGTCCTGTTTCCGTATTGTTATCCCGCGCCAGAATTGTCATTCGAATGCGATCTCCGGGCGCAAGAGGTGGTTCCACGCCTTCGAACATTTTTGCAAACCTTCCTCTGATCTTGTCGCGGGGCGGATCGATTTTCCGCGTAACCTCATTTTCCCGCGTCGGCCGATTCAAAAACTCATCAATACCCTCGATCTTATATCTCAACACTATTTCCGAAACGCCAAAATCATCTTCTGCTGCATAACCGAGCGCGAAAGCCGTCGCCTGCTCAGCAAGCATCGTCTGTTTCTTCTTCCGCAGCAGGGCTCTGACCGATGGGCTTTCATCAGGTCGAACCGCAATTTCAAAACTCGGCGTCTTTTCCATTCGGAATTTCTTCCCGTGCATCCCGAAAAGGTGGATCTTAGCCCGGTCGGGCTGCTCTAGAACAAAGGAGAAATGGCCAAACCGGCCCCGGATGGATATGGGTTGTCGAGCGCCCGTTTGCCATCCCACGTGCGAAAGATCGCGGTTCAGCGGAGATGTCGTTGCGAAACTTACCAGTACACGCGTGCCCTCCAGGGCTCGCAATCGGGGCACGCGCCCCACAAGTGTTCGAGGCGGCTGGCCGGTATAAGCGGGATACATCAATTCGTAATTAATAGCTTCCAGCCGGGGCAGATCCGCCACGAGTGCCGTATACTGTTCGGTTTCCTGTCGTCCGTAGCGGAATGTATATCTGAAAGACTCCGCCGCCTTTTCGATTTTAAACCGGGCTTTATGCTCCCTGAGTTCGAGCATCTCGCTTCGGGGATTTTTCCCGTTTTGATCAGTCATGATCAACTCGATTTCAGGCCGTCGCGCACCTTTAGCTTCGACGGACAAATCGACCGATTCCCCTGTAACGAGCTTTATGTTGCCCGGATGTGCTACGAGTTTGACAGGGAAAATCGTGTCGAGGACCGTCGCATAGGCCAGTCGGAGTCTGTTGACTCGATTCGTCACGGCATCACGCCCGAGGAAAAAACAGCCTCCGGCGATCAGCACAACAAGCCATATCGCTCCGAGCCATCGTTTGGCAGATTTCAGGTCTACGAACTGTCGGGGTTCGAGTTTTGGCCACATTCGAGATATTCGACGCACAAAAACCCGCGCAAGCCCTTTGGAATAACCTAACCGGTGCCCGGTTCGTTCACTCTCCTGGACTTCTTCGCCCAGCTGGAGAGCACCGATGAGACGGTTGTCCATATTGCCATGCAGTTTTTCTACCTGTAACGCTTCCCGTTCCGGGTTGATCTTGCCAAAAAGCGGCCACACAAACCACCGGATAATACCGAGCAACCAGCCAAGACATACCAGAACAAATACGACGAAGAGAGGCCACGCAGGCAGTTTGAAGATGCAATCGACGATAAACCACAAGAAAAGAAGCGCAGGGCCCACAACCAAGGCCCGTCCGAGGCCTTCCAAAATGCGCCATTTTTTGCGGAACCGGCCGAAACCTCTGAGCCCATCCGTCAGGGAACGCAGAGCTTCCCGCGTTTCTTTCGTTCCCTGCTGTCCTGGTCGTTTGGCCATTTACACCATCCCCCGTCGCTTTCGGATAAAACAATCCATACACACTAATCCCAGAAGTACCAGCAGCACAATGGGGAGGTTCCAGATCGCAACAACAGGACGCTGAACGTACTCTCGCCTCTCAAGATCCAGGGCATTCAGCAAATCATCACTTTCCTGTGGAGTAAACGCTTTTCCCCCGGTGGTGCGGGCAAACTGATTCATAGCGTCTGGTTTCGCTGTCGGGTCCACCATCTCTTCCGTACTCTCCCCGGCCCTGATTTTCTCGGTTGTCGTTGCGTCATTGTAAACAGTTTCCACCGTCCAGATGCCGGGTTCATCGACATCAATTTCATATTCGTAGAGTCCCGGGCTATCCCGCCCATCCCGCGGATATATCTTTGTTAAACTTCCCGATGGATGGCGGACTTTCACAAGCAGATCCGCGTTGCGCACCGGCTCATAAACATCATTGACAAGGCGCGTTGCAAGGGTAACTCGTTCTCCCACCGCTGCCCGCGATTGGTATCGCATTATCTGTGGTCGGTGAGGCGAAAGGCGAGGATCGGGGGCGAGATATCGGACCACGTTACCCCAGAACTTTCGAAAATAATCTTCGCTGTCGGGGGGCCGCATCATCTCCCACCTCCAGGTCGTATCGCAGGTCATTCCAAGAACTTTCCCCTTCCCCACATTGTGAATGGCAACGACCGGAAATGTCTCATTCTTAAGTTTTCGTTCTGCAAGCAAAGTGGCACTTGGTTTCAACTCCCCGACCCGATTACAGCCGTTCAGCCGGGCCAGACCGTACCAAACATCCCGGTTTTCTCGGGGATGCCACTCAAGTTGCATTATGGGGTGGCTGAAACCGATCGCTGTGGGTTGTGCCGAAAATTCGCCGTTGATCTGGGGTTCTTTGGTGGGTTCAATGCGGAATGGCAAAATACGCGCAAGCGGAGAATCCTCGTAACCGCCAGCCGCGTATACATCGCGCCCGCCAAGAGTCACAATGCCACCTCCCCGGCGGCTCACAAATTCCACCAGACGGCGCATTTTGGTCTCCGCTACGTCGCCCCCATGCCGAAAATAACTGCGCGGGATATCGCCGAAAACGATCACATCGTATTTATACAAATCCGCTTCTTTGTTCGGAAGCCCGGCTCCCACGTCTTCGTGTTGGAGGGCCCCCTGCCCATACCATCCCCCTTTCGGCATCAATGTCAGCGCGGCAAAATCAACTACGGGATCAAGAGTGAGCCAGTGTCCCAAAATTTTGCGTTCATCCCGTGGGATGTCCACATACAACACACGGATCTTTTTGTCGATCACTTTCAAGCGATGTGTTGCCACAAGCGTCCGTTCACTCACCGATTCGCGGACGCCCTTCAAAACGATGCGATACGTTCGCGGACCCGGTTCAGTTGGCTGGACAACAAAATTGACTTCAACGGGTTCCTTTCCAATTCGCACGTTCTCGCGGCTGGCTACTGGTTTTTCTTTGCCCTCCTCGAACAGGTGCACGGCCACCGTCTGCCCACGAACACCTTCCGAGGTGACCCTCGCAGCCAAACGGGTTTCGTCGCCCAGCCTCACATAATTCGCGCCCTCCGTCACTCTCACGCGCGCAATCCGAGGTTTTTCCGATTTTCCGAAAATTACCGGATAGACGGGAAGCCCGCGGGCCGCCAGGAGACGCGACAGACGTCGGCCAGTATTTCCCACCGTATCGTGTCCGTCGGTCAGCAAAATGAGAGCATCGACGCTTTTCTCCCGCCTCGCCACTTCTTCGATGGCCTCGATAAGGTGTGTTGTGCCATTACCCTCCCCCGGGTTTTCTTCGTCTGAAGTTACCTGCCAGTTGAAAGAGTAACGGGCAATATCCGCTTGTTCGGCAAGCCTGGAGACCTTTTCATTTGCGAAAGCATTGGCCGCCCACAGACGCGATTGTTCGCCGGGTCCATCCTTAATCGACATACTCCCCGAAATATCTGTCAACATTGCCACCCGGGGGCGCGCTTCACGGTGAACGGTGAGTCCGAGTTCAACCTGCGCCAGCATCAGCACAAGTAGCGCAAATCCCGCGATACGCACTAACGTTAATGAGAAACGGGTAGTCCACGGCATGACATTTTGGGGCAGCAAATTAAGGGTGGCAACGGCCAGTGCCACAATGGTTATTACAACAAGAAGCAAGAGAGCGGGCGAACTGGCCGCATACCAGGCCCATTCCGTTATCTTTAAAACTGAACCGGGATCGCGAAGTCCCAGTAGCCAGTAGATAACATTCATACTTCCGTTCCTTCTCCGTTAAAAGACGGTAATTCCTCGGCTCGTTCTTTTTCCCTTCGGGCACTCAGCCACCACCCGACAAATCCTTCGCCAGCATAAAGAACCACCAGCGCCAGCACCAGCCATTTCCAGGCTTCCCATCCTTCCGGAGCAAAACTCAGTGTTTCACCTACCTGCAGGCGGGACCAACTCTCCCCAGCGATCTCATTAAGATCTTCTCCGGAAACCAGAGCCAGATCGCTCTCAGCGGGGTCGGGATTGACGGTGACGTAACGAGAATGGGCGCTGAACATCGAAGTTCCGCCGTTCGTTCGGACTTTTTGTAATCGATACAAACCCGTCGGGATACCCGGCACTAACACCGTTCGATCCTCCGCAATCGGCAAGATCAGCGGGTCAGCCAAAGACGTTTCGCGTTGTTTTTGCACAGACAGATCCTCATCTCCATTTTCGCCGTTCTTTTCCGCCGATTTTTCTCTGGCGACTTTAACTGGCGCCAGCTCCACTTCATCAACGAACGCATTCCC
>JAGXLK010000176.1 GCA_018334735.1 Planctomycetota bacterium
CGGTGACATCCATGCACGGTCGATCTATGAATTCACCGCGCCAGAAGGCTTTCAAATGCGGGACAGCTTCTTCAAAATCAGGATTGAATTCCATTTTTATCTTTCTGCTTTTTTCCTTTGCCCCGGTCATTTGCTGTATCTTATCCGAAGCGACTGACCAACAAACCGGCAAGGATCGCGGCGGCCAGTTCGGTCCGTAATCTGAAAGGCGAAATCCAGATTTTCACAGCGCCGTTTGTTTCCAGGGCTTCTTTTTCGTCGGGCGAAAATCCTCCCGGTGGGCCAACAAAACAGGAATACGAATTGGTCGTCCCGGAGCGAAGTTCCACGTCCTCTATTTTTGTACCTTCGGGGTCGGCAAGCAAAAGCTCACCCGAAGCGCGCTCCAGAGACACTTCAAAGCTCAATGGGGACGATAATCTTGGGAAGCGGGCGTTCCATGATTGTTTGGCGGAAGCGACGATTTTGCGCTGGAAGCGTTCTTCTTTTTTGCCCCAACGCTTTGTCCACCACTTTTTCTGACAGTATTTGCATTCAACGGGCGTCACGGATCGAATGCCCAGCGGTACGAGGAGTTCCAACATTTGGTCAAAACGCGTTTTGTCCGGGAGCCCGACGTAAAAATCCATTTCTGGTTCAACGGCGCGCGGGGTCTGCTTTTCCCGGACCTTTCCCACACAACCACCATCCTGAAAAGACTCGATTTCGACGCGATAAATATGGCCCTGACCCAGCGTGACGAATGCGGTATCGCCTTCCTGGACGCGCAGAACGGAACGGAGATGCCGGGTTTCGCTTTCGTCGAGGTAAACCCGGTCTGCTTCAGTGCGATCGGCCTTGAAAAGATAATGTCCGTCGGATTCGGAAATCATGATTTGTCCGATTCTTAAGGTTTTTCCCAGCGTCGCTTCTCAAGTCGGTAAATCCACGTTTTATTATCCTTGTTCGTGGCGATCGTAACATAAAGACCGTCTTCCCGCGCCGAAACGTCGATCACTTTTACATCAACGGGTTCCTCGCCGATTGCGAACACATCCCACATACTCCGTTGACGATCGTAGGAAAAGAGACCGTGATTGGTGCCGACCCACACTCGTTTTTTCGTAAACGCGACCGCCGTGACGTCTGGAACCTCGTCGATGATCCATCGGATCTCTTCTTCATAGCGATACATCTTACCTTTTTCAAGCTCGGCTCTGACGAGGAAATGGTGCGTGAAAGCGGCCCAGAGCTGGTTTTTGGCGAACGGATCTTCCTTTATCCACAGAACCTTGCCGATTTTGGCCAGCTCATCTTGAAACTCTTTTTCCGAGCGTGGTCCCCTTTGATCTTCACCAGTCAGGTGACGAGTTTGGATCAAAGTGATGGCTTCGTCGACGAGTGAAAGCAGTTTTGGAGCGGCACCATTTCTGATCATTTTGAGCTTCTCGATGTGTTCGGGTGCTCCGACACGTCCGAGGAACCAGACGGCAGCCCTGCGTTTGACGGGGCGGGCATCCTGAAGGAATTTTGCGAGGATATCCCCGTTTCTATCGGCCGCCCCGTAGCGCGCTTTCATTTCAAGACGCCGGAAGTACTCTTCGTGGAGGATGGCCATGCTGCGTTCGGTCAGGCTTCGGTTCACGGCGTCAAAATGCTCGACAGCTTTGCTGTATTGCTCTTTTGCAAGGCGGTAACGCGCCAGTCGGACGTGGGCATTGATATCGTAGATGCTGTTGTGCGGTTCTGATTCCAGAATGTTTTCCCAGAGTTTTACGCAATCGGCTGTTTTTCCCCAGTTGGCGAATTCTTCGGCGAGAGCATAGATTTTCGATTCCTTTTCGGCGCATTTTTCCTCCAGTTTTGCCAGATATGACCTGGCATCCTCAGCTTGCCCGCTCTGCAGAAGCAGGTGGTAGCGACAGCAGTCCAGCCAGGTGCCGCTGATACCTTTTTTCTCGAGATTTGCCAGGAGTTCCTCTGCCGTTTCAATCTGTCGTCGCGATAGCAATCTCTGGAAGGCGGGGCGCCCCACTTTTTCGATCCAACTGTCCACACGTCTTTTGTCTTTTTCGTCGAGATGTTTTCGATAAGCGAGACAGTATTCGAGCGCTTTCTGGTGGTTCCCTGCGGCTGCATGAAGCTTGTAGAGGAGTATCAGATATTTTTGCCGGCTTTGTCCTTTGCCCTCAGGCAGGGCAGCAAGTTTTTCTTCCGCTTTCAGGATGGCATCGGGAAGTGTGCCACGATGACGATGGACCTCTGCTATTTCTTCGGTCGTTCGGCGTGCCCGCCAGGTGCCGCGTTTTTCAAGGTTCATCTGCTGGTAATGTTCTGTGAGGAGATAGAGCGCCTCGTCGAATTTCTTCTGGTCTTTCAGAATTCGTGCCAGCAACCGGTCGAGATTTTGTCCGTTACGGCGGGCGTGGCGAGCAAGCTGCTCGGCTTCGTTCAGGAATTTGGCGCGATACAACTCTCGGGCCAGGCTTGCTGTGAGCGCCGGATTTTCCCGATCATGTACCAGTCCCAGGCCTTTTTCCTGCTGGCCGAGGCGGAAATAGAGCTTGGCAACCTGCCGAAGTCGGGCGCGGCTGTCGGGTGATTCAGCGAGCTGTTGTTTTCTGATTTCAAGTGCTTTTTCGAACTCCCCCACTTCTTCGTACAAACTCGCCAGGCGCTTTTTGAGCCGCGTTTTTTCGTTTCCTGTCGAAAGTCCCAGGGCTTTTTCATATACCTCAATCGCTGCGAAGGATTCTCGTCGATCATAGTGATGCTTCGCGAGGCGGCACAGCAATTTCTGATGGATCTCGCGACGCCGTTCGTCTCCCGGGTTGGATTCGGGGATTCGATTTAAAAGGCGGCGGATTTCGGACGCGTAAAGGTTACCTTCCCACGATAGCTTCGTTGCTGTTCTCAGGCGGCCCAGCGCACGAAACAAGTGGGGCGAGTCCAGTGGCATTTCCCGCAGGTTCTTCTTCAGCAAAAGAATGGCCTGGTTGTATTTCTTTTCGCTGATCAGTTCACTGGCGTGTTCCAGATATCCTTTTTCGTTCTGATTTTCTGCGGGTGCCCCATTGAGATTGACCGAAAGTAACAGCACGATGGTCAGGATTGCGATGCCCAGAGACTGTTTCGGTCGCGAAAAGTTTTTCACCTGATGTTTCAGCATCTCAGTTTTGCCAATAAGCGCAGAAGAGACCGGCAACATCACTGGAAAAGCTTCTAAACTCCGTTTTCCCAGCCTGTTTGTGGTTCGAAAGGATCGTGCTTCTATTTTAACAGGTGCCCTCGGAAACGTCGCGTCTGCCTCATGGTTTTTTGCTTTTGACAATCAGATTCTCGGTCGGAACGCCTTCCACATGGGCCGGGAGCGTTTTAAGATCAAGAATCCTGAGCCCAAATTCCCAGTAATTCTTTTTTTGGGCGATTTTTACCAGAATATGATTCAAACCCTTATTTAAATGCACTTGCACTAATTTCCGTGTCAACGAAGAAGGGGCGCTTTGAAGACTTGTGAATGTTTTCTTCCCGTTCAGCCAGACTCTGATCATGTCATCGTGTCGCACCTCAAAGAGAAAAGTCCCCTCTTCTGGAGATCGCACACAGGTGTAGGCGTAAGCCATGACATAGGTGCTGTCCTTGACGGCCTTGCGCATGTTGAGGAGACCGTACCGTGATACGCTTTCAGAGGGGGCGACCTGCCAGCTAACGCCATCCGCGGGTCCGGGGAAACCGTTGGTGAGCTTATTCTCGATCCCACTCGGGGTTTCCAGCCCAAGAGAGTCGGGACAGGCTATGGCGTTGGTGACCAGCCATTGAAAAGGCCGCTCAAGCAACACTTTATGGGTTTCGATCTTGCCATTTGGATGCCGGAGTCTGATGGCCATTCGGTAGGTCCGGCGGGCCGTGTGTTTCGTCGGGAGAATCCGGAAATCCAATTTTCGAAGCGGTCTTTGGGGAGCTAAAGCAAATGTTTGCCTTTGGCCCGGTTGTATCTCTACTGGCGCCGTAGTGCTGAGAGAAACCGAGAACCGATCGGAAGAACATGGATTGTTACGAAGCCACGCCGCCAAACGTGTCGTTCGGCCTTCCTGAACAATAAAACGAGGTATAGGTTTGAGCGGAAGCGGGTGGGTTCGGCCGTGGTGCAGGGCGAAATCGGTGGGTGGCAGACCGCCGGAGCCGACTCCCAAAAAAAGGCGGGTCGGGAGATCTTCCGTCCCACAACCGGGGATCAGATTGGGCTTTTCCATTTCCTCGGGCGGCGCCTGATTGTTTCTAAACAGAATCTGGTCGACGGCCACCCCATCTTCACGGTCGACAATCTGAACGACTACATCTTGCTTCTTGATTGACCAGTTGCCGGCCGATAGCCACTGCCATTTCCTGGCGGACCCGCCTGCGACTTTGCGGAGTTTTCCTTCCCCGACGCCAAAAAAAATCGAATTGCTACAGATACCATGCCATTTTACTCGCAACCACGCCCTCCATTTCCCGGGTCCAGGCAATTTTACATTGTAAGTTGCAGCAATGCGTGCTCCCCCGAAAGATTCCATGCTGCCAGCTCCCTCAGGAATTGCCAGGCCCAGTTTCCCGGAGGCTTTATCGAACCGAGCCACGACGAATGGGTAACGGAGCGAATTGGCGTGTTCCGCTTCTATACAGATGGTTTTGGCTTTCGATTCGGCCCCCTGACAGGGAATCAGCGCGGGGTAGACGAACCCGAAAATGGCAAAAAGCATCAGCAGGCTCCGTCTTTTTAGGGTCCAGCGCCAGGTTTTCCACCATCGAGGCCAACGCTGCCCAGAGCCCATCGAAAGAACGTGAAGAAATATGTTGTGAGATCTATGCACGGTTAAAAGCCGTTTCGCTCGATTGTGTTAAGCAGGTCGTCAATAGTGGCCGATGCCCCGGCTGTCACCGTATCGGCGGCGCCGTAATAGAGAAGCAATGTCCCGTCTTTTTCCTCGATCACTCCACTTGAGAAAACGCACGGAGAATAAACGCCGTGAGTTTCATATTCAGCGGTGGGTTCCAGGACGGGATTCTCACTTTGCCCGATCACGCGTGCCGGTTGAGTGATTTCCGATAGCATTGCCCCCAGGCAGTATCGACCGGCAATATTAGCGCCGTGGTAAATTTCGAGCCATCCCTCATCTGTGTGGATTGGGGGAGCTCCGCACCCCACACGTTCTTCGTCCCAGTGGTTTTCCCGTGGTCCCATCGTGAAACTGTGTCCCCCCCAGTTTTGCAGGTCGGATGAGTAGGCCGTCCAGATAGCCGGGGCTCCGATTCCTTCCGCCCAGGGTCGGTGTCGGCACACGTAGTGTCCGTCTATCTTTTCCGGGAAAAGGCACACATCCTTATCGGTGGGCGCGAAGACGATTCCATGGCGCTTAAAACTGCGCCAGTCGGTAGTCGAAGCGAAAGCGGTGGCGACCCCCTGGGGAGAAATCGCGCTGTAACTTATCCAGTACTGGCCATCGAGATATGTAATACGCGGATCCTCAATACCGTAACGTTCGTATTCGGTTGAAGGGAACATGGCGGGCTTTTCATCGACCGAGAACGTGCGCCCATCTTTGCTCCGGGCAAGCCGAAAATGGGAAATCGACGTCAGAAGAATCCGCCCATTTGCGAGTCGCACCACCCGGTTGTCGGTTGCGTCGATACCGGGGGCGTTGGCGCGTATCCTTCGTGTTTTGAGATCGTCGCAGGTCTCATTCAACAGGGGGATGTTCAGCCAGTCACGCTCCGGGGTTGGACGTTCAGCGACCCGCAGGAGCAGCAAATATTCTCCGCCGACTTTGACCGCGCCGCAGTTGAAGACGCCGAATATCTCAAATCCATCTCGGGAAACCTGCAGATCTTCTCGAGTGATAATCGGGTTGTTGTTGAATCGTTCGAAGCACATACTTTTTTCCGCCTCCGTTGGTATTATCAAAAAGACAGGATACGGGCTACAGGCGCATTTTCGCAAGCGAGCGACCGGGGCTTCCGGCTCCCTCCGCCGCGCCGAAACGAGTAT
>JAGXLK010000177.1 GCA_018334735.1 Planctomycetota bacterium
GGGGAACCTACGATGGGTGGGCGTAAATTGCTCCAGAGGGTAGCCGTTCGAACTGCAGCAAGAAAACCAAAAAAAAGTTGATTCTCGGTATTGAGCGGGTAGTATATAAAAAGATTTAAGGGACTTTAGAACTGGGAGGTGATGAAAATGCGTTTCATGGTTCTTTTATTAATCGGAGCAGCGATTTCCGGCTGTACGGCGAGGTATCAAAGGGTGACGGTGATGGAGCCGACAAAAGAGCTGGATCCCCAAAAGTCAGTTGCCATTAGCACTCCTGCGAGTGGTAGCTATGGGGAAGAAGATTACCCGAAATCAGGACACATGACCGCTGGTGCCGTCCGTTTGGCCTTTGAGCGACATAGCAGGGAGGTTTGGATTTCCGAAGATTGCAGAGATCTTGAGTGTTTAAAAGGGGGCAAACGCGCCGGTTATTATGTCGTCCCGGAAATCCTGCGCTGGGAGGATCATATCCTTGCCTGGGGAGGAACGCCGGATAGAATCGAAGTTAAGCTGACAATCTATGAGGATAAAAGCTGGGAGAGACTTGCTTCCGCTGTCATTTCCGGCAAAAGCAGATGGTTGACCTTTGGGGCGGAAAGACCGCAAGATTTACTGCCTGAGCCCCTGACCCGCTACGTCAGTATGCTTTACGGCGTGGTCCCTGAAGAGGAAAAGAGTTCAGAGCCCGACGAGGCGACTAAGAAGGAAGAATAGAAGAAGAAACTGCGGAGAAAAATGAAACGGCGCGCAAAATTCTTTTGTTGATGCGTGAGCAAGCGCACAGGGGCCGTTCTCAAAAACGGATCATACAACCCGAATATTGATGGATTTTTTCTCCTCGTCGATCCGTATCAATTCGCCCTCAGCTCCCATCTCAACCATTTGGACGAGAAGTTCAGGATCCACCTCCCCGAATTTCTCTCGAGGAATCATATTGAGTCCCGATTCGAGCTTGGCAAGTGGTATGCGGACATCCACGAAGGAAACCTCATCCGTACCTTCGATCACAGGATTGTGATCCACGATGGTGACGTGCAGGAATTTATTATTTGCCACCTCTTCCCTCCTCTCAGGTGTTTCCTCGGGGGAAACCTCAAAAGTTTCAATTCCCTCTTCACTCATAACGATCTCCTCTGACGAGCAGTAACTCCGATGGGTCGATTCTCCAACGATCTATCCTTATATCACAAATCACTGGAATGTCAACGGGGAGGGCATTATTTTGCCTTAAAAGGCTGTTTAAAGCCCTTTTTAAAGGGCGTTGGTCGTTTTGAAAAAACGGATCCTGCAGGGCCGAAACGCGCCGCGCACGCTGTGCCGAAACCGCTAATGCAGCCGGGCTTATGCGAGGGCCTTGGATGCCAAAATGGCGGGGCGAATTCACGGAGGCTATATAAAACGGCGCATGCCGTTCAGGCGTAAAAATTTACAACAACAAGGGTTATGAACGGTGTTCAACCCAGATTCTACTCTAATTGGGCAAGAATGGCTTCCAATTATCCGTAAAATCCGGGGAGGCAGTTTCTCGAAGCCTCGAGCTTTGTCCTGAAAAACCGGGTGTTTGCCGTAAGTTATGGCGCTGCGTTAAAATTGCTTCCCGGATGTGTCCAGTTTTTGCGCCATCTTTTGAGGAGAATGTTATGAGCGAAGGACAGCACAATAGCAAAAGCCCGCGAAATGCCTTCCATGTTCGGTCAAAACGAGGGGTCCAGAGCGACTTCGAATTGCTGGACGCCTCGCGTCAACGTACTGAGTTCTCACAGGATGATACCTGGCGAGTGTTCCGCGTTATGGCAGAATTTGTTGAAGGATTCGAAAACCTCTCACGGTTGGGACCAGCGGTCTCAATTTTCGGCAGCGGACGCGCTGGAGAGGAAGATAAGTACTACGAACAAGCTCGTGTTACCGCTCGTCTTCTGGCGGAGAAAGGGGTTGCAGTTATTACGGGCGGCGGCCGCGGTTTTATGGAAGCGGCTAACCGAGGCGCCAAAGAAGGCGGGGGAACGTCGGTCGGTCTGAATATTGAAATTCCTTCGGAACAGAAACCAAATGATTATCTCGATCTGATGCTGGAATTCCATTACTTTTTCTGCCGCAAGGTAATGTTCGTCAAATATAGCATCGGGTTCATTATGTTCCCGGGTGGTTATGGGACTATGGACGAATTGTTTGAGTCCCTTACTCTGATCCAAACCGAGCGAAATGAAAACTTCGGGGTGGTCCTTCTTGGCAGCGATTACTGGGGCGAGATGCTGAACTGGATGCAGGATAAGATGCTGGCCAGAGGCTATATTTCGGAGGATAACTATGAAATCCCTCATGTAACCGACGAACCCGAGGAGGCGGTGGAGATCATACTCGAACAACTCAAGGTCGTGGCGGAGTTAACGGCAGCTGAAACCACACGGGAAGACGTCCAATAAAGAATTTCAAGGATCGACCGAAACCAGTTCGCCGTAAATTTCCCCAACATAGACTTTAGAGAGGAGCTTGACAGGCAGTCCCCGTTCCTCGGCAAACCACAACCGGATTGAACGGTATTTTCCCTCCTCTTCGCTCCGCTCTTCCTCGCTGCCGGCAAGGGCGTGCAGACGTAATTCTACCTCGGTGGCCTCGTAATCTCCAGCCTTTACACTCACCCGTTGTTTTTGTTTCGGAACAAATTCCGCGGCATATATTTCGTCCTTGTGGACGACCTCAAGAACAAGTTTCTCTCCCGATTTGATGCGAAGAGAACGAGCCATCAAAAACGCGCCTGGGAGATCAAGTCCATGAACGAATTGCAAACGCTCCACGGAACGTTCATCGTCTTCCCGTTCATGAAGAGCGGTTTTAACGATTTTGCGCTTTCGGTCGAATTCAACGGTATAGATATCTTCTTCATCCCCTTTTTCAGAACTTGTTCGTCTGCCCCGTGCCGGCAGCAAAGTTTTGCGATTCAGCCAGGTCTTTCCATTAACCCGATAACTCCAGAGTTTTTCAACAAACGCATTTGTCGTCCTCCCTTCATAGGAGAACACGAATTGATCGGGATGTTCCTTTGCCTTATCAATCCTTAAGGTGAACCGTGCGCACTCCAGGCCGTTCCAGCCAAATTCATATACAAGTTTTTCGCCGGGGGAAAACGGGGGCTTTCCAGGATTCAAACGGGTGAGGTCTGGCCATTTAATACGCTCGCGTGTCAGGTCGCTTTGTTTTCTCCCGCGCTTGGTCAGAGCGCGATGTAAAAACAAAAATCCCGGAATCAGGAGGATCACTGCGCCGACGCAGATCAAAAGCCGTTTTCTTCCGGTCATAATGCCTCCAGACAGGATGTCCTGACAGGCTCTCGCAGGAGCGGGCCGATTACTGAAGTATTCTAACTTTTCTCCAGAAGTGGCACCGGCATCTTGCCGGTCCAGGGGCTTATACCGCCTGGAAGTTTGTAGGTCTCAGGAGGGCCGGTCCCCGTTAATGCTAAAATCATGGGGGTATTTTTTCCGCACCGGTTACCCGATAATTTCGGCAAGTTTATCCATCCGCTCGGCAATTGGCAAACTTTGCGGGCAAACCTCAATACATTCCTCACAGTCTACGCAACGAGACGGATCCTTGTTTTCGCCGCTGAGGTTTTCGATTTGCTGCCGGGCATTCTCCAATCCGAATATTTCCGATGCTTGATAGAGTCCCATAAGCTGGTAAATAGCCAAATTTTGCGGACAGGCTCCGAGACAATAACGACAGCCGGTGCAGAGGGGTTGTCCTTTGCTGAATTCCTGGAACGCTTCGATAAATGCGTCACGCTGATCTTCGCTCATCATGTCACCGGAACTGACTATATCCACATTTTGCTCGAGATGTGCGATCTCATTCATGCCCGATAAAATAGTACTGATTCCGGGATGACTTTGCAGAAAGCGGAATGCGACTTCCTGAACAGGGGCGTCTGCCAGCTCGGGCAGATGTTTGGAGAAAACTTCCGATTTTCCGGTGAGCAATCCTCCACGAAGCGGGCCCATAATTTTTACGCCGATGTCATTTTCTTGGGCGTAATCCAGAACTTTCTCGCAATAGCGACCGAGAAAATTATAGTAAACCGTGATCGTGCGGAAATCGGGCACCTGGTTGAGCCAGCTGATAATCTCATCAGCCTGAGCATGAGACGTAAATCCGAGGTGCTTAACGAGGCCCTGCTCCTGAGCTTCTCTCATCGCCTGCAACGGACTGTCGTCTCCGTTACGCGCCGTTTCGAAATCCTCGGGTTTACTCAAGTCCCAGAACTGGTAGAAATCGAAATAATCTACGCCCACGCGGTCGAGTGAGTTTTCGATACTCATCCACATTTCATCTCGATTGCGAATTCCAATATTGGCTTCTGCGCGTTCGTGACGTTCCTCTCCGGGGCGAACTTGAGCTTTTGCCGACAACACCACATCCTCGCGGTTAACATCTTTAATGGCGCGTCCCGTCCACGTTTCGGCGTTTTCCTCGTAACTATCCCAGGAATACGCACTGCCTATATCGAAGTAGTTCATTCCGAGTTCCAGGCCGCGATGTATAATTTCCGCGGCGTTCTCTCCACTCTTATAACGCATTGTGCCAAACCCGAGGACCGAGACTTCAATTCCTGTGTCACCAACTTCGCGATACCGCACAACAACCTCCTGAAAGCCAAACGATTGGAAAAATCCAGCGGGGACTTTCCGGTGAAATCTAACCCGGATAGAACGGTAAGATACCAGTTAGCTGTGGCTGCTTCAAGAGAACTTGTTTTTTCACCTTTTGTTCAGAGAGACAATTTTCTAAAAGCCGAACGCAGAGTCGCGCTGATTG
Source organism: Planctomycetota bacterium (assembly GCA_018334735.1). Next base: position 4,813 of record JAGXLK010000177.1, read on the forward strand.
AAGAGCCCCCCAAAAAGCCTCACCGAACGATTTTGTGTCTCAAATGACCAATATCCTCGGCTTATTGAGCTTCGAATTACTGTGTTCACTTGCGTAAAACCGAAGCAGGCGGTAAATTCTTGCCAGCGCGGCAGCGCCGGTATGTCATTTCAGCATTCGCTCTGGAGAATTGAATGGATTTCGAACAGTTTGTGGAAGAAAGTATTGAGGAAATTAAGGAGACGGTCGGCAATGAGGTGGCCATTAATGCCCTCAGCGGGGGAGTCGACAGCTCGGTTGTGACGGTGCTCGGGCACAAAGCTCTCGGTGAAAACATGAAGTCGTTCTTCATCGATACGGCTCTGATGCGGGCCGGCGAACCGCAGCACGTCGTGGATTTGTTCGCGGATATGGGAATTCCCGTGGAACTGATCGATGCCCGTGGCGAGTTCCTGGACGCACTCGAAGGCGTCACCGATCCCGAGGAAAAACGCAATGCGGTCACCAGCACGTTCTATTCGGATGTGTTCGCACAGTTGGTCAAGGAAACCGGGGCCAAATACCTTATGCACGGCACTATTCTGACGGACATCGATGAGACCGTGGCCGGTATCAAACGGCAGCACAATATCCTGTCGCAGATCGGCATTGACCCGGAAGAGCAATACGGCTACGCCGTTGTCGAACCGTTGAGGACTTTGCGCAAAGACGGCGTGCGGGAGGTGGCTCGAGTGCTGGGGCTGCCGGAGGAGATTGCTGAGCGGATCCCGTTTCCCGGCCCCGCCCTGGCCACCCGAATCGTCGGTGAAGTGAACGAAGAACGTCTCGAAACGGTCCGCGAGGCAACCAAAGTGGTGGAGGAGGAACTGGCCGAAACAGGAGCGTTCCAGTATATGGCGGTTCTGCTTAACGACAGGGCCACCGGTATCCGCGAGGGCCGACGCGAATTCGGCCAGATCATTGTGGTGCGTTGCGTGGAAAGCGTGGACGCCCGAACGGCCACCGCTACACGCCTGCCCTGGGATAAACTCGAGACCGTTTGCGAACGGATAACCCAGATCCCTGACGTCAACCGCTGCCTGTACGACCTTACGCCCAAACCACCGGCGACGATCGAGTATGTATGAGTTCTCCTTTTCTGGCTTAATTTTGATACCAGTGGTCATGAAAATGGAAATTAACGTTGAGAGCCAAC